>JBJTEQ010000190.1:0-5343 GCA_046092945.1 Kapaibacterium sp. (SeqCode) | reverse complement strand
GACTCAATCGTTGCATCCAACGCTCGCATTCACGATCAGCTCGTGGTTGCCCTGGAGACCGCTGTATGACCGTCAGCCACATGAGCGGTGCCGGGAATCGATTCCTCGTGATCGATGATCGCGAGGATCAATTGTTTGCCGATGTCATGACGCCCGGGCAGATCTCGGATCTTTTCGCGAAGTACGCTCGAACCGACGAGGCACCCTTCGAGGGACTGCTCCGCGTGCGCTCGATCGACATTTCCCATTGCAGTACGGACTTTTACAACCCTGATGGCAGCCGTGGCATGCTCTGTGGGAATGGGGCTCGTTGTGCCGTTCGACATGCCGTTGACCACGGCGCATCGCCGAATGGCACGCTGTCGTGTATGTTTAATGGCACCACATATACTGCACGATTCTACGATGATTCGACGGTTGGCATTATACTACCAACACCCGCACAGGTCCGGTACTTCCCCATCGGCACACTCGAGAACGTAACGATTCCCGTTTGGTACGTTGATGTACATAGCGACCATGTCGTGATCGAGGCACCGCACGATGCAGGGAATCCATATATCGGGATGCTTCGGCATCATGCGGATTTCCCGCGCGGCGTCAACGTCAACATGGCCGAGATGATCTCCGATGATACCATCCGGCTAGCTACGTTTGAGCGGGGTGTCGAAGCCATCACCCAGGCATGTGGAACAGGAGCAGTCAGCACTGCCGTTACAATGTGGATGCACGACCCATCGATAACGCGATTCACCATCGTTCCCCCAAGTGGCCGAGAGCTCGTCGTGACGATCTTTGCCAACGCCGGACACATTGATTCCATTGAACTTCGTGGAGACGCCGTTTATGACCATCCGTGAGCACATCGATTCGATCTATCCATGGATGGTCGAGCTCCGACGTCACATACACCGCAATCCAGAGCTTTCGTTTCAGGAATTCGAAACGGCAGAACTCATCTCGTCAACGCTCGGCTCACTTGGTATCGAGCACCGACGGATTGCAATGACAGGGATCGTGGCACATATCGGATCGGGAGGTCGTTGCGTTGCTCTGCGAGCCGACATCGATGCACTTCCCATTGACGAAGAAACTGGACTGGACTATGCGTCAACGCGTCCGGGCGTTATGCACGCCTGCGGTCACGACACACACACAACAATGCTGCTGGCAGTGGCGCGGGTTCTCAAGGAACGCGAGCAGGAGATCGGTGGTGTAGTTAAGCTCCTCTTTCAGCCCGGAGAGGAAAAGGTTCCGGGAGGCGCAAGCATCATGATCAGTGAGGGGGCTTTGCAGAACCCCACACCGGAGATGATCTTCGGTCAGCACGTTGATCCAGACAGTTCCTACGGCAAGGTATCGTTCGTCTCCGGACCGATGCTCGCATCAGCGGACGAACTGTATTGGACAATCCGCGGATTCGGCGCTCATGCGGCGCAGCCCCATCTCGGGCGCGACCCGATCATGGCCGCAACAGGTCTGGTGCATCATTTGCAGACGCTCATCACCAAGCGACGTAATCCCCTGCATCCGGGGGTGCTGACCATCACCGCCATCCATGGTGGATCGGCAACCAACATCATCCCCGACGTCGTCGAAATGAAAGGTACTTTGCGGTCATTCAGCAACGAATGGCGCGAACAAGCGTGGGAATTCCTTACCGAGCAGACGCAGGCATACTGCACGCTTCATGGATGCGAGGGCGAGATTGACATTTCCAAGGGTTACCCGCCACTGACGAATGACGATACCGCTGTTGGCTTTGCCCGACAAGTGGCATCGTCGGTTCTGGGTGCTGAGGAGATTCTCGATTTCGAGCCAAAGATGTGGGCCGAAGACTTCGCCTACTATTCGCAGCAGATGCCAGCGTGCTTCTGGATGCTCGGCGGACGTCCGGTAGAACTCAAGAAGATGCCTGGACTGCACAATCCACGGTTTGCCCCCGAGGAGCAGTCAATGAAGGTTGGAGCGACACTTCTCGCAGAAACCGCCCTGCAGTATTTCCGGTCCTGACAATCTGGCGTCAGGCGAGCCCCTTATCAGCAGGAGCAGCTCGCAGCGTAAAGACGCTGATCTCCGGCGGGATGCCAATGCGAAGGGGCGGCCCGACCGTGCCGATACCGCGGTTCACGTAGAGTTGCTGTGCGCCCTTGGTGTAGAGGCCGGCCCATTGCTTGTAAATGTGTTGTGCCGGACTCCATTCGAGTCCAAGAAACTGCACACCAAACTGGCCACCATGGGTATGCCCCGAGAGCATCACATCAACCTGGGCCTGACCGACAACTTCTCGGTCCCAGAATGTTGGATCGTGCGCGAGAAGGATCACCGGATCCTCCGGACCCACTCCGTTGAGCGCTTTATTGAGGCGGGCAAAGGTCTGACGAAATCCGGTGTTATCCGTTCCCGCAATAACGACCGACGCCGAACCGTTGCCGATCCGTCGATGCTTGTTCACAAGCAGGTCCACGCCCATTCCGCGGATCGCTCGAACGAGCTCCGCATGCTCCTGAGGCGTGTTGTAGTGATCGTGATTACCGAGTGAGGCCAACACTCCGTGCGGCGCACAGAGCCGCTCAAGCTCGCCCGCAATGAGTTTCAGTTCATGGGGCTTCTGATTGACGAAATCTCCGGTGATGACGATCGCGTCCGGGCGTTCTGAATCGAGAATGCGCCGCACCTCCTGAAATGGCCGATGATCGGGGAATGACCCTGCATGAATGTCAGAGATCTGTGCGATGCGCATCCCGTCCATGGCGCGAGGCAGCCGGTCGATAACGAGGTCTACATGGTAGGTCTGAAAGTCATAGAGTGTGCTCCACATGCCCCTTCCCACCAGGACGAAAGGAACGGCGGACATTGACCATGCTGCGGTTCCGAGGAATTCTCGTCGCGACCGCTGTTGCGGTGCTGCAGTGATCTCATGACCAGTCGACACACCTGCCATTTGTATGTCATGCGGCGCAGCATTGGATTGCGCGACAGGCTTTTTGCGAAGACGTCTCAGGAGCTTGGTACCGACACGAATCACATCCCGAACAAGCAAGACAAAGGCAACACCAAACTTTGGCAGATACCACAGACAAACGAAGCCGAGCAGCGTCACATCGAATCCATCCATGCGGAAGAAGTGACGGCGCAGGAGCATGGTAACCAGCAGGCCGAAAACAATAACTGCCGCAGCCCATGGTATGAAGTACCACCACCGACGCAGATGGCGCTTTCGTGCGAACCGGGTCCAATGAGAGAGGACGTAAAGGTCAAGAACAAGAAACACGGTGGCGAGCGTCGCACCGAAGAGCAGCAGATTCGGTTGTTGATTCATCCCGAGTGGGCAGGGTCGGCATCAGGCCGCATTTGGAGAAACAATGCCTCGGCTTCAGCGATCAGGGACTGATCGTCCGCCGAGCGAACTTCCCCTTTGACGAACTGCTTGCGACCTTGTTGCGATTCGATCCATGACCGTACCTCATACTCCTGCCCGACACGCATCGGGCGACGGAAATTCACCAGCAGACGGGCTGTTGGGGCACGAATTCCGGCGGCACTTAGCGCCTTACCCATTGTCTCATCAAGCAGCAATGACACGAAACCGCCGTGAGTTGTCCCGAGTGCCCCCTGCATGCGTTCATCGGGCCTGACCCATGTATGCACCACATGATCGTTACGATCGCGCAGAAACGTCAGACGAAACGAAAACGGATTTGCCTGTCCACACCCGACACAATGGTTCTCTGGCTTTGGACGAAGGATCTGCATGCGCTCACCCAATTCATAGGGCAAGACAGGAGTCACGTAGTGATCTTCGGGATGCCGATAAGCTGCGAAGGGACCCCATGGTTCGATGTTCCTGGCGATCTCAACAGCAACGTGAGGCACAAGGCGCCCGCGTTCACCAACTGGGGCCCAATGGTAGAGAACACCATCGTCGGAGTATGACAACCTATCCGGATTGAATGCTGAAGAAAGGGAGTGTGCGTACTCCAAACGTCCTTCTCTGAAGCTGGTATATACAATCGGTGTATCCTGCACGCGGAGGTAGTTCATCTCTTCCCCGCACCTCGAGACAAAGGGATATTCCGGATAATCCGGATTCGCCGTCGGAGCGAGTCGACGGAAACAGAAATCCAAAAACCACGGGTCGTCCTGTACAATACCATCGAGCGTCAGCACGCCTCGCGCGTCGAGCTCATAGTAGTATTCGCGGCTGACCATGATCACCTACATACGCTCCGGCGTAGATACACCCAGGATGAGCAGACCATTACGCATCGCACGCCTTGTAACATCAGCCAAAAGCAGCCGGGCTGATTCAAGAGCTGGTTCGGCACCAAGGATCCGGCAGTCATGATAGAAGTTGTGATACGCGCCAGCAAGATCACGCAGGTACTCCGCGATGACATGTGGCTCCAGGTTCTCACAGGCACGTTCAACTGTAGCGCGCATTCGAGACAGCTGCGCTATCAGCTCGATCTCACGGGCATGAACAAGCACCGATAGGTCTGCCTGATGGTCGAGCGCAAGCCCCTTCTCTTCGGCCTTTCGGAGAATCGAGCAGATACGGGCATGGGCGTACTGGAGGTAGAAGACCGGGTTCTTGTCCCCTTCTTCCTTAGCCAATCCAAGATCGAACTCGAGATGCGTGCCGACAGCACGCATAATGAAGAAGAAACGGACTACGTCGGCACCAACTTCTTCGATGAGATCGTCGAGCGTGAACGACTTGCCACTGCGCTTAGAGAACTTGACGATCTCGCCATTCTCTACGAATGTGACCATCTGGTGGATCACAACACGGAACCGCTCAGTATCAAAGCCGAGTGCCTTCACTCCGGCCAAAACATCGGGGACAGTAGCTATATGGTCAGCGCCAAAAACGTCAATCACAACATCGAAGCCACGGACGAGCTTGTCGCGGTGATACGCGATATCAGGAAGGCGATATGTTGGCTCCCCCGTTGACTTAACAATCACCTTGTCCTGCTGACTTCCAAGCTGCGTCAAGGCAAACCACGTTGCGCCATCCTTTTCATACACCAGACCACGCTCGCGCAGGTCCACTATGATGTCACGAACTTTCCCCGTGGTATACAGCGAGTCTTCGTTGTAATAAACATCGTGATGAATATTCAACGCAACCAATGTTCGCTTGATTGAAGCGAAACACCATTCTTCTCCACGCTTACGGCAGTAGGCAAGCGCTTCGTCTTCCGACATCGCGCGCACCGTAACCTCGTGATCACGCGCTATCTCCGAGGCAATCTCTGCGATGTACTCGCCATGGTATCCGTCCTCAGGAAATGGGATGTCGGCAGCCCCAAGGGCATGTTGCAGACGGATGAAGAT
>JBJTEQ010000189.1:0-6436 GCA_046092945.1 Kapaibacterium sp. (SeqCode) | reverse complement strand
GTGAACGTCGGTAAGATGTGCAATCAGGCCTGTAAGCATTGCCACGTCGATGCCGGACCCGACCGGCAGGAGATCATGACGCGGCAGACGATGCAGCACTGCCTTGATGCAGTAATCGCGGCGGGCATTCGCATTGTTGATCTTACAGGGGGCGCACCGGAGATGAACCCCGATTTCCGGTGGTTCGTTGAAGAGCTCACCCAGCGTGGCGCAACGGTGATGGTGCGCTGTAACCTGACGATCATCGTGGCCAATCCGAAGTACAACGATCTGCCGCAGTTCTTTGCCCAGCATCGCGTGCATGTTGTCTCGTCGCTACCGTTCTACGACGCCAGCCATACCGATCGTCAGCGCGGCGGCGGTGTCTTCGATGATTCCATCCGTGCGCTGAAGATGCTCAACGAGGCAGGGTATGGTCGAGAGGGAACGGGGCTCATCATCGACCTCGTCTATAACCCGCTGGGAGCGCTGCTGCCAGGCCCCCAGGCCTCGCTCGAGAAAGAGTTCAAACGCAACCTGATGCAAAGCCACGGCGTGGAGTTCAACGCACTGCACTGCATCACCAACATGCCGATCTCTCGGTTCCTGGAGTTTCTCCTCAACTCGGGCAACTACGAACGCTACATGACAACGCTCGTGGGCGCCTTCAATCCCGCAGCAGCGACCAATGTGATGTGCCGCGATATGATCTCCGTGGGCTGGGACGGGGTTTTGTATGACTGCGACTTTAATCAGATGCTGGACCTCGAAGTGGCCTCGCGCGTGCGGCATATCGCGGACTTCGATCGCGACGCTCTAATGCAACGCGCGGTCGTCATCGACCGTCATTGCTTTGGCTGCACGGCCGGTTCGGGCTCGTCGTGCGGAGGACAGATCGCATGACCCGAGAGCGCTGCGGCTGGTGCATGAAGGACGAACTCTACATGCGCTATCACGATGAGGAATGGGGCGCCCCCTTACATGATGACCAGATGCTGTTTGAGTTTCTGATTCTCGAAACAATGCAGGCCGGGCTGAGCTGGCACACGGTTCTGAAGAAGCGTGACAACTTCCGCGCTGCATACAGGAACTTCAACGTAGACGTTGTGGCTGCATTCGGCGAGCGCGAGATCGAGGACCTTATGCAGGACGCCGGCATCATCCGCAACCGTGCGAAGATCGAAGCATCGGTGCGCAATGCACGGGCTTTCCGCGCCGTGCAGCAGGAGTTTGGCTCGTTTGATGCCTACGTATGGGGCTTTGTGGACGGACGTCCGATCGTGAATGCATGGACGGAGCTGAAGCAACTGCCCGCTTCGAGTAAGGTCAGCGACGCTCTGAGCAAAGATCTTAAGCAACGCGGCTTCGGCTTTGTGGGCTCCACCGTGGTGTATGCGCACATGCAGGCCACAGGTATGGTGAACGACCATCTGGTGTCGTGCTATCGTTATCACGAACTTTGCGCATGATCTCTGCGCTTCTGGTTATCGCCGGCGTGCTTGGAATGGAGCTCTTCGTGGTGCTCTTTCACCGCTTTGTGATGCACGGCTTTTTGTGGCGCATTCACATCACGCACCATCGGCCTACGGACCATCCGCTGGAGCTGAATGATGTCTTTGTGGTGTTCTTCATGAGCATTGCTCTATCGCTTATGTGGTTCGGCTATCCCATCGGCTGGCCCTTCTGGATCGGCGTCGGTGTTGCCGTATACGGCACCGCCTACTTTGTGATGCACGACATGATCATCCACAAGCGGTTTCTGCGTCAGCCCCTTCCCAAGAGTCGATACCTGCAAGCCGTGTGGCGCATGCACATGGCCCATCATAAGCATGTTGACCATCGCATCGGCGAGGCCTACGGCATGTTCATCGTCACCCCGAAGTACTGGAAGTCCACCACGCGTTGACGCCTTCGCAGCCACTGGTGCTTGTTATGTGCAAGGCCCCCGTTAAGGGGCTTGTCAAAACGCGCCTCGCTGCCGAAGTGGGCGATGACGCGGCCATTGAGGTGTATTCCGAGATGCTGTCCTACGTGTTCGAGCAGCTACGAGCTGCCGATGTGAATGTGGCCGTGTTTGTGGATGGTGGGGAATTGGATTCCCGCTTTCGCGGGAATGACGAAGGTCGCGGGAATGACACATGGCACTACTTCCACCAGCGCGGTACCAGTCTTGGCGAACGCATCATCTCGGCGCTGTATGAAGCCCCCTTCGCTGAGCGCATGCTGGTGATCGGGACCGATATGCCGTTTATCGATGAGGAGCTTGTCGCAAATGCCTCCCGTGCACTCGACCATTCCGACATTGTGCTGGGTCCGTGCGTTGATGGTGGCTATTACCTCATCGGAATGAAGAGCATTCACCGTCAGCTCTTCGAGGGCATCCCCTGGAGCACCTCTCGAGTTCTATCAGCAACGCTTGATCGTTGTGCGTCGCTCGGTCTAACCACACAGCTTCTCCCTGAGCAGCGCGATGTGGACACGCTGAACGATCTGCTTGCGCTGTATGCTCCCGCACCGCGGCACGAAGCAATCGTTGAGCGGCTACGCGAGGTAGTAGGACCCTAGTGTTTGCCGTAGTTTCCCCGCCATGCATGTACTGATCATCGGCAATGGTGGTGCGGGCGCATCGTGCGCACGGATGCTGCGCAAGCTGCAGCCCAGCCACGAAGCGTGCGCCATTACGATGGTGTCAGAAGAAGCCCCGTACCACTTCTCGCGTCCGGCAATGATGTACATCTCTACCGGACAGCTGACGCTGGAGCATACGAAGCCGTATGATGATGCCTCGTGGAGCGAGCAGGCTATTACGCTGGTACATGGGCGTGTGGCGCATCTCGACGCAGCGCAGCGCACATGTGCGCTTGATGACGGACGCGTACTCTCGGCTGACGTGATCGTACTGGCAACGGGCTCGGTGCCCGTTGTGCCTCCGCAGCTGGATGCGAAGCTGCAGTGCGTGCTGACCTACACGCACCTTGATGATGTACGACGTCTTGCTGAGGCGATGAAGGGAGCTCGGCATGCCGTAATCATCGGTGGTGGTCTCATTGCGGTGGAGTGCGCCGAGATCTTCGCGTGCATGCTGGAAGACCGCTCGCAGAGTACCATCACCTGCATTGTGCGTGAAGGGGGCTTCTACGGCAACGTGCTTCCAGAGCACGAATCGATGATCGTTACCGAACACCTGCGCCAGCATGGAGTGTGCGTTGTCACGAACATGGAAGCCACACGCCTCATCGGCGTGGATGGTCGCATCAAAGAAGTTGAGCTCAGCGATGGATCGCGAATTCTGGCCGACTGCGCTATCGTGGCCACCGGAGTAAGTCCGAGTATCGAACTTGCTGCTGCATCTGGCATTGATTGTGACGTCGGTATCGTAACCAATGAGATGTTTCGCACGAGTCAGCCGCAGGTGTTTGCCATAGGCGACTGTGCCCAGCCCCCTTGGGGAGTGCGACAGCTCTGGCAAGCCGGACGTCAGCAAGGAGAGCACGTTGCACGCGTGATAGGTGGTCAGGCAACGGCTTTCACACCAGCACCCGAGTTCAACAGCGCGAAGTTCTTCGAGCTCGAGTGGTCCACCTACGGCAGTGTGCCCCGCAATAGCAATCAATCAAACAGTCGGCTGTTCATCGACCGCGATGGCGTGCGCTGCATCCGCATTGCGCATGATGCCGCCGGACGCGTTCTCGGAATTCATGCTCTCGGAGTTCGACTCGATCAGCGCGTGTGCGAGCGTCTTATCTGCAACGCCACAAACATGAACTCTGCTATCGATGATCTCGATAGCATCATCTTTGATGCCGAGTTCACACCAACATTTACGCCAACATCTCGCTGAATGATGACCGAGCCCATACCCATTGTTATCCCGAAAGGGGCTGCCAGGGCGCGCACGATGCTCAGTCCGTGGCGTACGCGGGGCGTGTCAGCCTACATACTCGGTGTTGTGCTGACGCTATTCTACGTCTGCGTGTACTGGTTCCCGGATGTTCTCGCGGTAATGGTTCGCCCCCTCGATGGATTGTCAACGATGCTGCGTGGACGCGCAGCCGATCAGTGGTTTCTGTATGGCACCATCTACACGCTTGCCGTGCTCATCATGGGCGTGCGCATGCTGCGCCGGGATGGTCACGAACGGTATCATCGCTACCGCACGCTTGTGCTGATGGCTGTGCAGCTCTTTGCAGCATACCTCATTCCGTCCATGCTTGCGCTTAGCGGACGCGGTGAGTTCTACTTCAGTTACTTCTGGCCACTCAAGCCCGAGGTGATGTTTCCGTCGTCGATGACCGCAATGATGTCGAGTCCGGACGCGCTAACGGCGTTCATGTCGTGGTGGAGTCTGGCACTTCTGGTGATAGCCACGCCCCTTCTCACCTACTTCTACGGCAAGCGCTGGTACTGCTCGTGGGTCTGCGGCTGCGGCGCACTGGCCGAAACTGCGGGGGACTCTTTCCGCCATCTTTCGTTAAGCTCCGACCGCTCATGGAAGCTCGAGCGCATGACCATCTATCCGGTGTTTGCCATCATCACCGTCATCACCGGTTTGCTCTGGTACGAACACGCCAACCCCAATCCGGCACTGGCGGAGATCGCTTCAGCGGCCAACCGCATCTATGGCTTTGTCATCGGTGGACTCTTCTCCGGCGTCATCGGCGTGGGCTTTTATCCTCTTCTTGGCTCGCGGGTATGGTGCCGGTTCGGATGTCCCATGGCCGCTCTGCTCGGCATTCTTCAGAAGGGGGCTTCCCGCTTCCGCATCGAGGTGAATCCTTCGCAGTGCATCTCCTGTGGCAACTGCACCACGTACTGCGAAATGGGCATCGACGTGGGCTCATACGCCGAACGCGGCGAAACAATCAAGCGCGCCTCCTGCGTCGGCTGCGGCGTCTGCTCGAGTGTGTGCCCGAGGGGCGTGTTGCGGATGACCGATGACCGATGACCGATTACTAGATTGCGGCGTCATTTGTCATCGGTCATTTGTCATTATCAACTCGTCCATTTCGCCAAACTCTTCCGTGGCACCAGGAACATTGCCACGGCAAGCAGGCTCATGCCGACGAGGATGGCGAAGTAGCTTTCGTTGCTCATGCGGTCGTAGTATGAACCGATGAAGCCGGCCAGATAGTTGCCGAAGAAACTCGAGAGGAACCAGACGCCCATGAACATGCTGACCATGCGCACGGGGGCAACGCGCGAGACCATTGCCTGACCGATCGGGGAAAGGTAGAGTTCGCCGATGGTAAACGTCAGTACAACCGAGGTGACCCAGATAAGGTTGAGCTTCTCGGCCCCTTGCGCCAGACCTGCCACATAGATCATCAGGATGTAGGCAATGGCCATGAAGGTGCATCCGATGGCCATCTTGGTTACGGTTGACGGTTCCGACTTGCGAGTGCTCTGCCAGCGCCAGAAGCGGCTCAGCAAAGGGGCAAGCACCACGATAAACATCGGGTTGAGAGATTGGAACCATGATGACGGAATGTCCATTCCGAGTATGGTCCAGTTTGTTTTCTCATCGGCCCATACCTGCAGCGTGTTACCCTGCTGCTCGTACACGCCCCAGAAGAGGATGTTCACAAAGCACAGATAGGCGATGACAAGGAAGGGGCGGATCCAGTTCTCTTCCTTGCCGTCGGATTCCGTTGGCTTGGCAATCACTCGCTGGTTCTCCAGCGGCAGGTGCTTTGTGCCCATCCAATAGACAACGGTGCCAACGAGCATGCCAACACCGGCGGCGCCGAATCCGTAGTGCCAGCCCACGGTCTGACCCAGGGTTCCGCAGACGATGGGTGAGAAGAATGCACCAAGGTTCACGCCCATGTAGTAGATCGTGTAAGCGCTGTCGATGCGCGAATCTCCGGGCTTATAGAGCGTACCCACCTGCGCCGTAAGGTTTGGCTTGAACATGCCGTTGCCCATGATGAGAAACAGCAGCGCAATGAGGAAGAAGCTCTCAAAGGCCATCAGGAAGTGACCGATCGCCATCAGGATGGCACCGGTGTATACGGCATTCGTCTTACCCAGATACCGGTCGGCCAGCCAGCCACCGATGAATGGTGTGAAGTACACAAAGCCCGTGTACAGACCATAGATCTGCGACGACAAACCAATTTTCGTTAGGGGGCCAAACAGCGCTGTCAGAAAGTTCGACAGGCCAGAGAACCCGATCACGCTCGACGTCAGGCTGGGGTCGATCAGCAGATACTTGGTCATGTACAGCACCAGCAAGGCCCTCATGCCGTAGTAGCTGAACCGTTCCCACATCTCCGTCAGGAACAGATACGACAACCCCACGGGATGTCCCAGAAACTCCTTCGTCGACGCTGACATGCATGCCCCCTGAGAATTTGATGGGCGAAAGATACGATGTTGGGGACTGGGTACTGATCGTCATCCCTGCGAAAGCAGGAATCCAGGCGTCATTCCTGCGAAAGCAGGAATCAAAATATGG
>JBJTEQ010000188.1:0-5864 GCA_046092945.1 Kapaibacterium sp. (SeqCode) | reverse complement strand
CCTTGAGGTCATCCCACCCGTTTGGCAGACCGTATGACGGACGCAGGTGGCGCCGTCGGTACTCGATCTGACGGATGAGCATCCGATGAGCAACGACGGTCGAGTAGGCCTGTGCGTTACGAGGGGGCTCCCGCAGGACGCTTACTTCCCACGTTGCGGCGATGGCCGATTGAACGGCATCCTGGACCTCTTCGACGTCAACGTAGCTATAGCGACGAGTGAGGTAACGATACAATTCGGTACGATCGATATCCATAACAATTCCTCTATGCTGCTGTGCGCAACGTAGAGGAATCTCACGGACCCATCAACCACCAACTAGCAATGTGGTCATTTCAGTATGTGAATGAGTGCCTTTGATGGATGAGCACAAGGTCACCAGGAAATCGTAATGACGTCATTCGTTAGCGGCGTAGTGATCGTTCTCACCGGCACACCAGGGTTGTCTGAAGGTCCTCCTAACGGATCGAACTTCTGAATCCCACCAAGAAATGCATGACGCAGCGATTGCGTGCTGGTTGATGCTTGATTCACCTTCGCAGTAGGGACATCAATTCCATGAAGCACAATCCGAACGTGCTTGAAATGGGGCTTGTATGACCCCTGCGGAGCAGTGATGGTAAGCATGCGCCGCGCCGCATCATGGAGAATGTCACGGACGTGAAATGCCCCCTTTTCATGGTCAAAGGACGCACCGTCATCGGTGTACCACGTAAGCTTACGAGCAGTGGCACCGGGCCATACATGAACCATCAGGGTGTCTGTTGGCTTCTCCTGAAGCGACTGCACAAGAGATTGCTCAACGATGATTCCCCCATCACGAACAAAGACCGGAAGTCGTTCGATCGGCGAATCAATAATAACTGATGAGCCCCCGGCATACTCGGCATCATCATGAATCGAGAACCACTTGCCCCCTGTGGGGAAGTAGACCCGCGTGAATCGCTCATAGCTCGGTGTTGGACAGACCATAAGATCAGCACCAAGTGAAAACTGATGCAGATACTGCCAGTCATAGACGTTCTTATCGAATGGATTCTCGATCGCTATGGAGCGCATAACCGGAAGTCCCGTCTTACTCGACTCATAGAAAGCCGAATAAATCGTCGGCATGATCCGGTAGCGCATCGATATGTAATTGCGACAGATCTGTTCAACTCGCTCGCCGAACGACCATGGCTCTTGACTCTTGTTATCGATAGCAACGTGCGCACGGAAAAACGGCGTGAAGGCACTGATCGACGTCCACCGTGCAAACAGCTCCTTCGAAGGGTTGCCCGTAAAGCCCCCTACATCCATTCCCACGTACGGCACACCCGTTAGCCCCATGCTGTTGAGCAGTCGCACACCTGCCATCATGTGGTCATCATTTGACTGATTGTCACCCGTCCAGACGGCACTATAGCGCTGAATGCCGCTATATCCGGACCGCGTGAGGATAAAGGGGCGTTCATTCTTCAGTAGCGCACGAGTACCCTCATAGGTGGAACGCGCCATCTGCATACCGTACACGTTACGACCAAGCAGATGCGAAGCTGGACCAGTTCCTTCAAAGCCGAAGAGGATGTTGTCGGGCATGAACTGACCCCATGTAGCGATCTCATTCATGTCGTTCCAAAAACCACGCACGCCATCAGCTACAAGTCCCTTGAACTGCTCTCCCCACCACGAGCGGGCCTTTGGCAGCGTAAAGTCGGTGAAGTGGCACCAACCGGGCCAGACCTGACCCTGATAGAGACTCCCATCGGAGTACTTCAGAAACACATCATTCGACACTCCGTCATCGAATTGACGATAGCCCTTTTCGACCTTGATGCCGGGATCAACAATCACGGTCATTTTGAACTTCAGATCAGTAAGCTGTTTGATCATTCCCTTTGGATCAGGGAACCGCGTAGAATCCCACGTGAAAAGCTTGTAGTCCTTCATGTAATGGATATCGAGGTAGATCACATCAGCCGGTATGCCACGCTCACGAAATGTTCGCGCAACGTTCAAAACCTGAGCATCAGGATAGTAGGAATAGCGGCACTGCTGGAAACCGAGCGACCAGAGCGGAGGCAATGGCGTGGTGCCCGTTAGATAGGAGTACGATGAGATAATACTCGGTATCGATGATCCCGCGATTACATAGTACCGCAGGTCGCCATCCTCAACTCCAAATGATGAGAAGCGGTTGTTCGATGCACCGAAGTTGAACCGTGTCCGTGATGAGTTGTCGAGAAACAGACCATACATGCTCGAACCTGAATGCAGCCCGATATAGAACGGCGTCGACATATAAATCGGATCAGCTCCGGAGGGATAGCCGAAGAAGTCTGTGTTCCAATGCGTGTATCCGTTGCCCCGACGGTCTAACGGCCCCGTCTTTTCTCCAAGCCCGATGAATCGCTCGTCATCACGCATGACCTTGTAGTTGGTCATATGCGAGCCTGCCCAGGAAACACCAAAGCCGGCATCATCCTCCACCAGAACAGCGCCAGTGCGATCGAATACTCTGACGGTAAGGGGCTTTCGTTCGATGAGCACCTGCAGTGAATCCGTTGCGATCGACACAACCTCGTCATTCATTTTGATCGCAGGGTTCATGGTAAGGGGCTTACCAACAACCGCATACGATAATGTGTCGAACGTCGCAGACCGGGTGATGTGGATCTTGACGACAGACGGCGTGATCAACTCGACGAGCATACGAGCATTCGTTGCCGTGATCTCAACACCGCGTTCGAACGTGCGGACATCGGTTGCATTACCAAGTCGCTCTATGGCGAGTCGCTGTGCGCGCAAGGGAGTAACAATAGCGCAGAAGATGAGGGCGATACGAAGGAAGTTCATGGTCACCTTTGAACAACGATGGACAGAATCACTGGTGATGGTGCGCTTGAGAGTATGAGGCTGTATGGGCCAGGCGGGAGGTCACTCACGTCGATCGTCTGAGTAGTCTCGCCCATAGCGGCAACGCTTCGAACAACCTCTCCAAGAACGTTGACCAGTTTCATCTCTCCTTGAATGAGTTGGCCGGTTATCGTCACAGCGTCGGATACCGGATTCGGAGACGCAACTATCGTCCCTTCAGCAGGGTTGCGCTCTTCTTCATCGACAGCTGTGGCAAGCCCCCTGAATGGCTGCGTGGTATAAAGGCGATATTCACCGGGGAGCAATGTGACGGTGTTGTTGTCGAGATACACATTCACATCGCTCGATGTAGCGAACTCGTACCAACGGCCCTTCCGAGTAAACGGAATCGTTATCGTCCTTGAGGCAACATCGAAGTTGCCGAGGTAGATAAGATCACATGAGGCGTCCTTGACGACAATAGACTTTGCAGGGTCCGACGTGAGAATCGTGGAAGACATCTGTGCGAAGACCGGATAGCGCTTCCGGGCCTCGTTGAGATCAGCAACGGCTTGCCGTACACGCGCACGCCGTGAATCGCGCAGATATGGGAACCCCATTGGTTTGCGACCAAGTCGACCATTCTGATCGATTGAGATCGGATACCCAAGCTCGTTAAACTGCCAGAGCATTTTCGGTCCTGGTATGCAGAGCATCTTCACCAGCAAGGCTTCGAGTCTGCGCAGCGCAATGGACGTATCACGCGTATTGTGCGCTGCGTCTGCGCGTCCCTGATTAACCGAGCGAAAGATCGTGCGTTCTTCATCATGACTCTCAACGTATCCGATGAGTCCCTGCTTTGTGAAGCCCCTTCTCTGAGCACTCATTGCCGAGGCGATATCTTGATTTGAGAAAGCCATCACGGCCTGACTACCGGCATAGTTGGAGTTGGCCCAGAGCAGAGCACCAGCTTCGGACAGTTCCTTCTCCTCGTTGTTGTCAGCAAAGTGCTCAAGGATGTTGTAAAACTGCGGGTCCACCGACGTCGTGGCAGACATCATTCGCTTGAGAATCGCAATTCGCGAAGCGTCGTATCGTGACATAAGTCCAGCATCGCTTCCACTATTGAACTGGGTGAGACCCTTAGAAAGATCAAACCGATAACCGTCGATCTTGAACTCCGTAATCCAGTACTTCAAGAATCGATCAACGTATACCTTGGTTGGCTCACTCTCGTGATTCATGTCATAACCAACATTGAAGGGATGTTTGGCCGTGACATTGAAGTAGGGATTCTCCGGTGTTGGGCCCGCGACAGTTCCCCAAAGATTGACAAGGGGCGACTGGCCGAACTGGTGATTCAGAACGATATCCAGAATTACCGCCATACCCTTTCCATGGGCTTCGTCGATGAGTCTCTTGAGGTCGTTCTTTGTGCCGTAGTACTTGTCGTGAGCAAACTGGTGACTCACGTTGTAGCCCCAGGAGTCGTTGTTCTCGAATTCCGTTACCGGCATCAATTCGATTGCTGTTACTCCGAGATTCTTGAGATAGTCGAGGCTGTCAATCACGGCCTGGAATGAACTCCTGTCGGTAAAGTCACGCACCAGAAGCTCATAGACTACCAAGCGCCGAGAATCCGGTTTTACGAATGCAGCGTTCTTCCACGCGTAGGTGTCGATCAATGTGTTGATCACGCTGATGATGCCGGACGTCTTTCCTGTTGGATATGCCGGCAGTTGCGGAAAGCGCCAAGATTCAATGAAGCGATCGTTCGGATCACACACTTGCTCGGTGTACGGGTCACTTATTCGTCTGTCATCATCGACCGACCACTGCCACAGTGTTTGCCGCTTCGGCTTAATCGGGATAGTCGTCCACCAGCGTTGCTTATCGGGTGTCTGATAGCAGAAGTACTCTGGTTGTCGTTTCCAGTCGGACATCTCGCCGACGACGTAGACCTCCGACTTACCGGGTGCATACAGCACAACCGAGGCTGTGCTGTCATTGAGGATGGTTGCGCCATCGCGAGCCCCCTGAGGAAGGGGCTTCGTGGTCACCTTTGGGCGTACTCTCAACGTGAACGTATCACGGATCTGACCACCAAGATCATTGTACGTGATCACATCGATCTTTGAAGTACGATTCACCGTGTAGCTCGCACTGATCGTGTCATTCTGCACGCGGGCGATCTCAACGCCATTAGCCGCGATCTGCATGAGTGGAACTGAATTCGATGCTATAGCGGTAATGCGCACCGACTGACCTGAGTCAACAACACGATTCGATGGGCCTGGCTCCAGCGTCCGGATATAGGTACCTGGAGCAAAGAGCTCCACATAAATATCTGTTCCGTCTTCGGCTCGTCCGACGCGACTTCCGTCAGACGAGCGGAACACGAATGCCAATTGGCGGATCTGCTCTGTTCCCGTTACACCATAGAAGGTTCTCGGGTTTGGGATGGTCAGCTTGTAAAGATTTGTTGCAACTCGGGCAAGCTTACACTCTGGCTTGTTCTCTGTCCATTGGGCCTTGACAAAACGCCAATCGGTGGGCGATGTACTAAGGAACGTTATCACACCTGTGTGAGCATATACATCGCCGGCAAATCCTTGCAGATCTCGATTACCCTTCGCGGCGTCGAAAAACAACGTAATCGTATCAGACTGCGATGGGAACGTCGGCGTAGTCGTAACGACCTGTGCCATAGCACCAGTAATGGCAAGGCACAGCATCACGAGTGATACAAAGCAGCGATGTGTCATACGAGCCTGAATTCCGGAGACAGCAGATTTTACGTGTCTTTGTGAGGCAGAAAAACCAGCCCCCTCACAAACGAAGGGGCTGGTTTCTGCACATCAACAATTGAGTCGATTAGCGGATGATCGTAACAGGAACAACGGCCGTAGCTGTTGTTGACTGAACATGAACGAGGTACGCTCCCGGAGCGACGGTGTTGCCCGAGAAATCACGTCCGTTCCAAATCAATTCGCCCGTGGCTGTAGTGCTGTATAGCACCTGACCAACAC
>JBJTEQ010000187.1:0-4617 GCA_046092945.1 Kapaibacterium sp. (SeqCode) | reverse complement strand
GACATCAACACAGATGTCTCGAACGCCCGTGAAGTACACCGACGCAGAACGCACGTAGGGAATTCCTTCGACGCACTGTCGAACAGAAGCGAGAGTAATCGCCTTGGTCTTCTGATACCTTAACGTATCGACAACGCGTTGTATAGCAATGCGGCTCAGCCCCGTGGCACCCACAACGTGGACTCCTGCAATACGCTGACGCTCTTTCCACTGTGATGCCATGAAGGAGAGAAAGATCAACGCGAGCAGGGACACCACCAGACCCGAACTCCTGCGCTCGGCGTGCTGATTCTGACGTATCTCCTGTCTGCGCTTTGCCACCGTTATCCTCAATCGTGTGAATAACTTGACTCAGTTATTCACATATGTGAACAAACATCTCAATCATGCTCTCTGAAGTCGGCAAATTCGAAGAGAAATGGACGTTATCCTGTCATATTCACAACGAGTTACCGATATGGCAAATGTATGTGGAAGACGTGCCCGATGCAAGAGGAAATGTCAGGGGGCGTCTGAGTTTTTCACACAGGTTATTCACGTAATGTGGATTATGTGGACAATGGCTGTGCGTCAGCTTAGTGCACGGGTTCGTCCGCCATCAACCAGAACACTTGTACCGGTAATGTAGGCAGCTGCCGGCGAGGCCAGAAATGCTACGACGTTGGCGATCTCCTCCGGAAGGGCAAAGCGTCCAAGGGGAATCTCATGCGTCATGCCACGCACGACCTCGTCGCGGCTACGGCCCGTATTAACGGCATTTCGATCGATGATCGACTCCAGTCGCTCGGTCTGTGTTGCCCCGGGCAGGACGTTGTTGACGGTGATTCCCAAGGGGCCAAGCTCGGTAGCCAGCGTCTTGGACCAGCTTGACATGGCCCCGCGGATGGTGTTGCTGACGCCGAGGCCCTCGATGGGCTGTTTCACTGATGTGGAAACGATGTTTATAATACGTCCATAGCCGGATTGCTCCATCATCGTGATAACAACAGACATCATTCGATGTGCAACAAGAATATGATTTTCAAAGGCTTCCGTTAGAGCTGCAACCGATGATCCGCGAAGCGGCCCGGCAGCAGGACCCGCTGTATTGTTGACGAGAATGTTGATAGCACCCACGATTTCCACAACGTTATGCACACCTTGGAGGTACTCTGTCTCATTGGTGAGATCAACTGCCAGTGCCTGATGCCGTGCTCCAGTAGGGCTGGGGAGCCCCGTGACCAGCTCTCGCAGCGCATCGGTGCTGCGCGCAAGCGCAACAACGGTAGCGCCGTTGGTGGCAAGCTCGATGGCACTCGCGCGACCGATACCTTTGGATGCCCCGCAGACGAGGGCCACTTTTCCCGTGAGATCCAGATTCATGAGTTAGACTCCGATTTGTAGCTTTGTTGCCTACAAAGCTACCAACTGCGGATAAACGCCATGGCAATCAGAGCACCATTTCCCCTCAAAACGTGGATCGACGAGCACCGGCATCTTCTAAAGCCCCCGGTCGGCAACGCCAAGGTGTATGAAGACACGGAATTCATCGTCATGATCGTCGGCGGTCCGAATTCCCGGAAAGACTATCACTACAACGAATGTGAAGAGCTTTTCTATCAGCTTGAAGGGAACATCACTGTCAGGATCATCGATGACGGTGTGCCGCGAGACATGCATATCAATGAAGGGGATATGTTCCTTCTTCCACCCCGCACGCCCCATTCACCGCAGCGTCCGGCCAACACTGTAGGACTGGTCGTAGAACGCAAGCGAGAGACCACAGAGCTCGATGCCTTTATGTGGTTCTGCGAGAACTGCGGAACGAAGCTCTATGAAGAGTACCTGCCTCTGACGGACATCGTTACCCAGCTTCCACCGATCTTCGAACGATTCTGGTCGAACATGGAGCATCGCACCTGTTCAAAGTGTGGCTCAGTGATCGAGCCCCCTGCCAAAAGCTGATGTCGATGCTCAAGATCGATTGTCACGCTCACATTCTGCCCGAACGCTGGCCTTCGCTGAAAGACAAGTACGGCTATGGCGGGTTTATCTGGCTTGATCACTACGCACCCGGCAAAGCGCGCATGATGCGCGATGACGGTGTATTCTTCCGCGACATTGACGAGAATTGCTGGAATCCCGAGGCGATCCTGCGGGACATGGACAGTCATAACGTCGACGTCATGGTACTCTGCACCGTCCCGGTGCTCTTCTCCTATTGGGCTCCGGCGAAGGATGCCTTGGACTGGACGCGCTTTCTCAATGACCACCTCGCCAGCGTAGTCGCCGACAACCCCAATCGGTTTATTGGACTCGGTACGCTGCCGATGCAGGACGTTGACCTTGCCATCGAAGAGTTGCGCCGATGCGTCAACGACCTTGGCTTTCGTGGGGTGGAAATCGGGACAAACATCAACGGCATGAACCTCGACGACCGCTCTCTAGATCCATTCTGGGCCGAAGCGGAAAAGCTCGGTGCAGGGATCTTTGTGCACCCATGGGAGATGATGGGTTCAGACCGGGCAACGAGATACTTTCAGCAGTGGCTTGTCGGAATGCCTGCCGAGACCACACTGTCCATGACGTCAATGATCTTCGGCGGAGTCTTTGATCGCTTCCCCAACCTGCGGGTGATGTTCTCCCATGCAGGGGGCTCATTCCCCTTCACACTCGGGCGCATTTCCCATGGATACCATGCCCGACCAGACCTATGTGCGGTCAACGGCGTGCAGGATCCCACAGAGTACATCGGGAGGTTCTGGGTAGACTCGATAACGCACAATGCCGATGCGCTGCGGTACCTCATCGCACTGATGGGAGAAGAAAAGATCGCCTATGGAACTGACTATCCGTTTCCTCTTGGTGACCTTGAACACGGGAAATTCATTGAGCAGATGACCGATCTGTCACAGGTTGCAAAACAGCAGATCTTCGCATCCTCACTTCTGGAGTTTCTGGGTCTTGACGCCAGCCAGTTTGAACGGCCAGCGACTCCGATTGACATCGAAGTTGAGTGACGACGGAACAATTTCGTAGATTCACATCGCTCTCGCGACGGAGGGCTCGCATAATGGTATTGCAGCTGTCTTGAAAACAGCCGGGAGAGATCCTGTGGGGGTTCGAGTCCCTCGCCCTCCGCTCCGTCACTTTTTTGACTCGATAGGTACACATCTTGCCCCGCGTTCGGGCATCCGGGAGTTTGACCATGCGCAACCTGGCACTTACCGCTTTCGCCGCATCAGCTCTTCTTCTCACCTCGTGTAGCGACGAACCAACAGCTCCGACAGTCGTGGGCTCGTACGTTCGCGGGTCCGGCGCTTACGTGATCCACAGCAATGTTGATGTGGCTATCGACGCAGCAACAAATAAAACGACGGAGACACCCGCAGCCGACGACAGCACAGTCGTTGCCCAACGCACCAGCACTGGCGGCGTCGAAAAGTCAACGTCATATGTGTTTGAGAACAACACTGTTGCCGATACGGTCGTGATGATGCAGAACGGCAGCGTGGTGATGCAGGATTACCCGATCCGCTACGACGTGCTGGGCATAGTACTCGACCTCGGACGCAAGCAAGTCACAGTTGCCGATTTCGGCAAGTCGTCGTGGACCGCTTTGAAGGACACGATCCTTCCGTTTGACTTCCCGGCATTCCCAGGTCTCAAGCTTTCCGGATCGCTGAACTTTATCGGCAAGCTGCTTGGCGATGAATCAGTAACGATCAACGGCACGACACTGGCAACAAAGAAGGTGCAGCTCGACCTGAACGCCGTGCTAACTGCGAGTATCGGTGCGACAGTTCCTATCGGCCTTGTTCGCACGATCTGGTTTGCCGACGGCATCGGAATCGTCAAGACCGAACAGAAGGCCGCCGTCATCGATCTCGGCCCTGCCGGTGCCTTGCTCGGCACGCAGAAGCAGGCCATCCCGGGGTTTGTGCAGACCGCCAAGCGCTGGTCAACCGGCAGTTAAGACTACAGCGTTCTTAGGGCTTCCATAGCCAGAGATCAAAGCCCCCTTGCCCGCCCGCACGGTTAGACGCAAAGCAGATCGTGCCATCGAGTAGGATGCACGCGTCGCTTTCGTCGCTTACCGTATTGATCTCGTCCATCGGCATGGGGTCACTCCAGCGACCATTGCGGTATGTGGAGAAATAGACGTCAAAACCACCGGGGCCGCCCATACCGTTTGACGCGAATAACAGCGTGTCGCTCGAGACAAGTACCGGCGAGATCTCATCGCCGGGTGAGTTTAATGCTTCGCCGGCGTGCTGCGTGGCCGACCACGTTCCGTCAACCCGGCGCTCAAGCATCCAGATGTCCAGACCGCCCGCGCCCCCTGCCCGATCCGAAACCATCATCATACGATTCCCGTCAGGTGAGATCGTCGGCTGAGATGCGTAGAACTCACCGTTGACATTCTCAAGGGGCTGGCCAACTTCGATTGCGTCTGATGCGCGCGTAACCCGAACGATAGACGCAAATGTCTGCCGTTCTCCGTGAATGTATCGCACACAGACACCATCACCACTGGTGCTGAGTGACACATATCCTGCTGCACGACCCTTCGCATTGAAGCTTCCGTCAACAAGCGATACCTCTCCGGTAGTATCACAGAGATATACCTGGGGAACA
>JBJTEQ010000186.1:0-5748 GCA_046092945.1 Kapaibacterium sp. (SeqCode) | reverse complement strand
AATGGTCCGACATTCTTGAGCATACACGTGATCTTCATCTGCCGTGGCTGACTCAGAGGCACCTTACCCTGGTCGGCCAGCGGAGTGCTTTCAACGAGGCAGGGGGCAGATCCAATACCTTCGAGGCTAAGCTGGATAGGCGATCCGCACGATCCGATCACTTCCAGCAGTGCAGTTCGATTGCCGGTACCCGTCGGAGTGAAGATAACCTCAATGGCAAGGGTTTTGCCAACAGCGAGAAGTTCACCGGTGAGCTTGCCCGCCAGCAAGAAGTCTGCGGCATTAGCACCAGCGATACGAACGTCTTTGATCGTGACATCGAAGTTGCCGGTATTGACGATCTGGGAGGTACGTGAGGTGGTTTGCCCCTGGGGCAGAGAACCGAACGTGATCGTGTTCGATGGACGGAATTCGAGAAGTGGCGACTTCACCGCGAATACGGCTTTCGACAAATCGCTCGATGCCGGTGCTGCGCCATTCTTCGTTACGTATACATCCTTAGCCCCTGGACCAGAGTTGTTCCCGATCGTGATGTCCGGTGGAGTAAATGTCTTTGGACCTATGTAATCACCGGTCTCATAGGTGAAGTTCAGCCTGTCAGTCGCCGTCTTGCTTTGGTAGATGAGTCCCGTTCCGGTTGTTGGCTTTGTACCCTGGAAGAAACGCGGGTAGCCCTGTGAATCGTACAAGGCGTAGAAGTCACGATCTGAATTGTCAGGGAACGCAGCCGAACGTGCAATGGCACCGGAGCGGTCAATACCGACCTCGATGTAGCGCTGGAACTTGCCCGCGGCAATTACCTCAACATTTCCGGCGACATCGTAGCGCAGGCCAACGTCGGTGAGAAGTGCATGGCTCTTCTGGGTATTGGTACCCTTTGAACCCGCCTGCCAGTCGAGACGGCCGGTCGAGTCAAACTTGAAAAGGAAGTAGTTCCGTGTGTCAAGTGGACCGCGTGTAGGAGCGTATGGGCCAAACGTTACGGCCGGACTTGAGAAGTATCCACCGACATAGTAGTTGCCCTTGTTGTCAACCACGCAACCAACGACCTTTTCTTCGTTTGATGCCGTACCGACCAGCAGAAGAACCTTCGTTGGGTCGATGATCTTTCCGTCAGAGTCCATTTCGACAAAGTACCCGTCGATATTGCCAGCTGCGCCCGTCTGCGTGACGTTGCCGAACTTGGTATTGCCTTCAAAGAAGCCGGTTGCAAGGACCTTTATTCCACTTGGCACAACGGCTACGGATGTCGGAGTTTCATTGCCGAATCCTCCCAATTGTGTAGCCCATGCGAACTGGCGTGTTGGTGACACGCTGACGCGGACTTTATAGTTCACCCCGGCGCGCGGAGCCACCCATTTGTAGACCAGACCGGTAGCGTTCGGATTGATCGACTTCCACGTTGAGCCGCCGTCGTCCGAGTACTCCAGGTTGACCGGTTGCGTTGGCAACACGCCGGCCCACTTGATCAAGATGGAATCGCAGGTTGAAAATGTCTCGCCCCCTACCGGTGACTGAAGAAGCACCACTCCGGTGCCGCCGACGAGCGTCACCTTGGGAGGACACGGAAAGCCGGTAAATGCGAGTTCAGCCTGACGGAATGACTGGGAAGGTCCCTGAGTGAACTGCACACGAACTGTGCGGGTGCCACCAGGAGGTAGGTTGAATGGGGTGAACGATGTTTGATTCAGTGGGAAGTTCCAGTCGACGACCTTGAAGTACGTCGACGGTGCGATAGTTTGACTGGTCGCCGCAAAGGTCGCGCCACGGGCAGTCAGTGTCACATTTGCAAACGATGCCTGATTCGGCGCGGGGTCACCACAGAAGAGCACCGGATCGCTTATCTCGACACTAGCCACACTGGCTGGTGGAGTTACTATCGGGACGTTTGCCGTCGGATTGCTCCCTCGAAGCATGGTTATCTGAGCAACACGGCTGCGGCCCTGGTCTGTACAGGTGTATGGCGAGACCCACGTAATGCGGCAAACCTTCTTGATCTGGGTCTCAAGAGCGAGGTACTGCAATATGTCAACGAGCTTGTTCTCCTGAGTCACGATGGATTTGCCACCCGTTCCCTTGGCCATCGCTTCCAGCGTCCAGTGGGTTGATGGTTCAAAAATAGTGACGCTGTAAAAACGGATGCCCATTGAGAGCATTTTCTTCACGTTGCTGTCCACGAATTTGGACTCGCTCTTTGTCGACGATACGATATCGATTCCCGGATTAGGATGGCCGTCGGTAAGGAAGAACACATACCTCGGAAGATTGGCAGGACGCTTTTTGAACAGATCGTATATGTTGCCTGATGGTTCTTCAAAAGGGCGAACGTAGTTCGTGTTTGTCTGCACCTTCATCAGCTTCAGCGAATCGATAATGGGGCCGGCAGAGCTGGCCCATTCGACCTTTGTTTCGACAGTGCCGGAAAAGGTCACAAGAGACACCCGGGTCTCACCAACGAACTTCACTTGGTTAACGAAGGCCTTGATGGCATCTTTCGCATAGTCGAATCGCTTGCGGCCATCAACAATGTCGTCCATCGAGAACGAACGGTCGAGAATGATCAAAATGCTCGCTTCCGGATCTGTCTGCTGATCCTTACAGTCATGCGTGACACTGGCCGTCAGATCCACCGGAGCGCCGCCCTGCGGGGTCTCAGAAAGGCGGAAATCTGATGCCTTGAGGTCGGTTATGGGGGTGCCTGCGGCATCGAAGGCGACGTAATCAACCGTGATCTTGGGGAACGCCAGCGTATTGATCCCGTAGACGTTGAACGACTGTGCCGAGGCCGAAACCACTGATGCCACGAGAGCAAGAGCGACGACAAGGTTCATGCGTATGCTATGCATGATCATTCCTCGAAAGTGGTGCGACAGTTTCATGCTATTCTGACTAGAACGTGAAAGATTCGATTCGGTTACAATTGGGGTGCTAAACGACTGCCGGTTCCAGCACTTTGAACGTGCGCTCCGTGGCGTTGAGTTCAGCGTTAACGCCAAGGGGGAGGGTGAGCTTGCTTTTGACATGACCAAATGGGAGTCCGTATACAACCGGAGTGCCAAGCGATGCAAGGCGTTCCTGAAACACCTGACTGAGCGTAAACGAAGGTCCGGTGATCGACGTTCCACGCGCTTCGCAATCTCGGAAGTTGCCCAAAGCAATTGCCTTGGCCGACTGCAGTTTGCCAGCCAGCCAGAGTTGCGTGAGCATCCGATCCACCCGGAACGGCTCTTCGTTGACTTCTTCAAGGAACAGGATGGCATCTGTGGTGTCGATCTCAAACTTTGTACCTAGCGTACTCACCACCAGGGCAAGGTTGCCACCAGTGAGCTTGCCTTGTGCAACGCCCTCGTTGATCACCGTCAGCCGGTTGTTACTGAAGGTTGTAAGGTTTGCCGGTGATTCCGTGAGAACAACTTCTTGTAGTGACTGCACCGTGAAAGGGTCAAATGTCGAAGAGGCAACAGGGCCATGAAACGTGACAATTCCACTTAGCTGATTGGCGGCGATCAACAATGCAGTGATATCACTGAACCCCATGATGATCTTTCCGGCCTGACGGATCGAGGTGAAGTCGAGCATCGGAAGGATGCGCATTACTCCGTAGCCCCCTCTGGCACAGACGACCGCATCGACCTCCGGATCCTCAATAAAGCCCATCAATTCACTCGCACGATCTTCGTCAGGAGCCGAGAGGTAGCCGTTGCGACGCGAGATGTTCTTTCCAAGCTTTACGCGTACGCCCCATTCGCGGCACAGTCCGGCAAAGTCGGAGATGTCCTGCATCGATGCCCCGCTGGCGGGGCACACGATGCCGACTGTTGATCCAGCCCGAATGCCACGAGGCAATACCCGTGCTAGCGGAGCGCTGCCTCCTTCGCGTGCCGCCAATGGCGCGGCTCCGCCGGCGGCGAGTGCCGCGGCCGAAGAAGCAACCGATGTGACGAATGAGCGCCGATCCATGTTTAGATGTAAGTCCCTTGAAGTACAGACTTTTCCAACCGACAAATGTACGAATATTCGATTGTCAAGTGTCGCAGAATGTCGGTGTTAGCCCCCTCGCAATGACCGACCAATTCCATCCCCATGAGCTTATCCCTACGTATATTGCCGGTTCGGAAAGGTGCAAGAGTGGTTGAATTGGCACGCCTGGAAAGCGTGTGTGCCGGCAACGGTACCGCGGGTTCGAATCCCGCCCTTTCCGCAACAACACATGGATCGTGAGTCATTTACATGACGTTCTTCGGACGCTCGATACCCAGTGGCGGGACTCGTTTTCTTGGCTGGTCAGCCGTCGGAATCGGGGCATGCGTCGTCCTCATTTTGCTCGGCTCATTGCTCTGGCGTGTTCTGCACCCGCCTGTCTCGCCCCTTACCGATGATGACGACCCACGCAGTGCGATCCAGCTGGAGGTCGTGAACTCATCTGGTCGGAAGGGGGCTGGCAAAACCGCCCTCGAGTTCTTCCGGAAGCGCGGGTTCGATGTTGTTGAGATCTCAACCTCGGACGACCGACCCCGGCGCTCAATAGTTGTTGATCGCGTTGGCGACCGTCAATCGGCACTGAAGGTTGCGCGAGTTCTTGGTATTGCCGATACGCTGGTGAGTGCAGAGATCGATTCGATGCGTTTTTTGAAGGCATCCGTCATCCTCGGTTCCGACCTCGACAAACTTGAACCCTTCCACGACTGATTCAACACTCACACCTCACACCTCACACCTGAAACCTCACACCTCAAATGAAACCCCGCAGCACCAAAGGAAGAGCCGTTCTCTGCGCCAGATTGGCCCAGGAGAAACAGGCGCATGACATTCTTGTTCTCGATCTCACAACCGTCGACACGCCACCAGCAGATTTCTTCGTCATCGTCACGGTTGATTCTGAGGCACAGATCAAGGCCGTTACGGACAGCATCGAGCATACCCTGAAGACCATGGGGTTCGGTTATCCGAATCACGAGGGCAAAGGCACATCGACGTGGGTGATCCTGGACTACTTTGACGTCGTTGTCCATGTGATGCTGGGCTCGGCCAGGGAGTTCTACAAGCTCGAACGCCTCTGGGGCGATGCAAAGGCCTACACGCTTACAGAATCAGGTGCAGCCAAGGCAACCACTATCAAGTCACGAAAGGCAGTCGACGCATGATGCAGCGATACATCGAGGAACAGCTCCATCGCGCGGCCTCAGCCGCTGGACTTGAGATCGATGGACCGATTCCGTTCGGAGTGCCCAAGCAGGACGGGCAGGGACACCTTTCAACAAACATTGCCATGATGCATGCGAAGAAGCTTGGCAAGCAGCCACGCATTCTGGCCCAGGAGATTGTTGACGGTGTTGAGAAGTCAGAGCTGGTTAAGTCGGTAGAAGTTGCTGGACCTGGCTTTATCAATGTCACGTTTCGCGATGCGGTGTATCACGCCATGGCCAAGGACCTTGATAGTCTTGGCGATCAGATTGGACGCTCAGACGCGGGAGCCGGACGCACGATGCACATCGAGTATGTTAGTGCAAATCCTACGGGCCCCCTTCATGCCGGACATGGCCGCAACTGTGCTGTTGGTGATACCCTCGCAAACCTCTATTCGTGGTGTGGCTATGACGTTACCCGTGAATACTACTTCAACAATGCCGGCAATCAGATGAACATGCTCGGACGGAGTATCTTCATCCGTCTGCAACATGCCCGTGGGGCTGCCTACCTCCCATTTGCTGAGGACGGATCCCGTGGCGAGTCCCTCGCAGAGAGTGG
>JBJTEQ010000185.1:0-9204 GCA_046092945.1 Kapaibacterium sp. (SeqCode) | reverse complement strand
ACACAGACGAGTTGGACCTTATCGTCGATGACGGCGGCAAGAAGTCCAATACCGCCGGACTTGAGCTGCGAGCGCAGCTCGTCACCCAGCGTTTTCAGCTGCTCGGCGTCGGCAACGTCGATGCGCGCGATGGCCACGCGGATACCGTTAACCTGAGCCGCTGCATTAACCATGCCGGGGATCAGCGACTTGAGCTCGTCGGACTTGAGCGCCATGAGCTCCTTTTCGAGCTGCTTGATGCGCTCTGCCTGACGTGCCATATCATCACGAAGTCCGGCGCGCTGCAGGTCCAGATCCTTCAGCCAGAGCGGAATGCTCCGTCCGGCTATGGCCTCAATACGTCGAACACCGCTGGCGACGCTGGACTCGCTCAGGATCTTGAACAGACCAATCTCGCTGGTGTTGCGCACGTGCGTTCCGCCGCAGAACTCAACAGAGAACTTCTCGTCGATGAAGACCACACGGACGCTGTCACCATACTTGTCACCAAAGAACATCTTCACGTTCGGGACAGTGCGGGCTTTCTCGATGGCCATTTCTTCGACGTGCACGGGAATGGACTCGAAGATCTTCTCGTTGACCATCTGCTCAATAGCCACGACGTCGTCTTCACGCACTGGTTCAACGTGCGTGAAGTCGAAGCGAAGTCGTTCAGGCTCGACGAGCGATCCCGATTGCTGAACATGGGTGCCGAGGACGCGGCGCAGCGCCTCGTGCAGAATATGAGTAACGGAATGCTCCCTCTCGATATCACGCCTGCGCGGCACGTCAATGCGCGCAAGAGCAACATCGCCAACATGAGCGTCGATCTCTGCATCGCAGATGTGCACAATGGCATCGCCAGTCTTGCGCACGTCCTCGATGCGGTAGGATGAGCCCCCTACCGTGAGCGTGCCGGTATCGGATACCTGACCGCCCATTTCGACGTAAAAAGGTGTTTCGGCTAGCACGATGGAGTTCCCTGAAACATGGAGAATGCTTGTTGCACTCTCTACGTGCGAATAACCGACAAAACGTGACGCGACATCGATGGATGTCATCACGGCTTCCTGCGCGTGAGACTTGCGCGCGGCCCGCGAGCGGGCGCGCTGCTCGTCCAGCAGACGGTCGTACTCGGCCCCATCCACCTGCAGTCCGCGCTCGCGCGCAATCAGCTGCGTCAGGTCGAGCGGAAAACCAAACGTGTCATAGAGCTCGAAGGCATCGGCGCCGGAAACGGTATCTCCCTGAACTGAAAGCGTATCAAACCGCTGCAGACCGCGATCGAGCGTGGCAAGGAAGGACTCTTCCTCGGCTCGCACAACGCGCTCAATGAGGTCGCGACGCTCGATGATCTCGGGGAATACATCCCCCATCGTGTCACACAGAATGCCAACGTGCTTCCACAGCACGGGCTCGGTCAGCCCAAGGTTGCGGGCGTAGCGTGCAGCCCTGCGCAGAATGCGGCGCAGCACATAGCCCCTTCCCTCGTTACCTGGCATGGCGCCGTCAGCAATAGCAAACGAAAGCGTGCGGATGTGATCGGCGATCACGCGCATGGCCACACCATCCGGATGGTCCAGCTCCGGACGATACTCTCGCCCGCACAGCGATTCGGTATAGCTCAGCAGGGGGCGAAACACGTCGGTGTCGTAGTTGGAGTTCTTGCCCTGCATTACGGCGCACAGACGTTCGAAGCCCATGCCGGTGTCGACGTGCTTCGAAGGCAGCTCCTCGAGTGATCCGTCGGCCTTGCGGTTGTACTGGATAAACACATTGTTCCAGATCTCGATCACCTCTGGAACACCAGCGTTCACGAGGGGTCCGCCGCTGAGGTCAGGCGTACGGTCGAAGTGGATCTCCGTGCACGGACCACAGGGCCCCGTCTCACCCATCTCCCAGAAATTGTCCTTCTCGTCAAATCGGTGAATGCGCGACTCTGGCAGATACTGCTTCCAGATCTCAAACGACTCATCGTCAGTGCGATACACCGTTGCGTGCAGGCGCTCAGGGGGCAGACCAAGCACACCCGTGAGAAGATCCCACGACCAGCCGATTGCTTCGTTCTTGAAGTAGTCACCAAAGCTCCAGTTGCCCAGCATCTCAAAGAACGTGTGATGATACGTGTCATAGCCCACTTCTTCGAGGTCGTTGTGCTTACCCGAAACGCGGATACACTTCTGGGTGTCGGCCGCACATGTGTAGTCGCGCTTCCCCGTGCCAAGGAACACATCCTTGAATTGGTTCATTCCGGCATTGGTGAACAGCAGCGTCGGGTCTCCATGCGGAACAACCGGCGCTGATGGGACGATGCGGTGCGACCGCTCGCGGAAGTAATCGAGAAAGGTCTGTCGGATCTGTCGTGATGTCATGATGTCAGGGGGCAGTCAATGAAAATCTACAACGCAAACGCACCGCACAACCTATGCTCGATGGCGTCCGCAAAGGCCGAAATTACGGCGAAATGTTGGGATGGCTGGGATGCAGACAAATGACCGATTACCGATGACTGCTTAAGTAGCGCCAACTTTGCAAGCAGCGGGTGGATTCCCGCTTCCGCGGGAAAGATAATTGCGTACCCCGCATCCCGTAACCCGCACCCTCTTCGGTGTCTTGCCGTTAACTTCGCGGCATGTCTTTCCTGCCCCCTGACGCTACGGCATGCGTTGCAACGTTTTCAAAGCCACCGAAAGGGTCTGAGCATGCGCGCATTGTGGTGTATGCCGAGCGCGTGGCCGACGGTTGGGAACTGCGCATCGTTCGGTTTACCGAACGTCAGTCATTTACAGACCCGGCTGCTTCTATCGCGCCGGTGTTGGACGAAGTGATTGAGCGCTTCCTGAATGACGGATGGGGGCAGGCACTTTTGCAGACACCCGAGGCCGACGTGCACATCCTGCAGAAGTTTAAGCAAGGAGCGTGGAAGAGAACCGTGCGGACGGGTAAACCATCCCGACACGACTGGAGCAACGTTACCCGAGATCGCGTGAAGAACCGCGCACTTGATCCCATAACGGACGCTTCCCTGTTAAATGCGCTCGATATCTCGGATACCGCCGGTGCTATTCGCACTGGCATGTCGGACAAGTACCGTCAGATCTGCCACCTCATTGACATTGTCCGCGCATCGATCATGACGCAGCACGTGCGCCTTGTTGACGCCGGATGCGGCAAAGCATATCTCTCACTGGCACTTGCCTACGTGCTCGAGCGCGAGGGGTGCACCGTTCACTTGCATGGCGTGGATGCAAATGCCCACGTGATCGAGCATTGCCGAAATGTAGCAACACAGATCGGTTTGAAGGGGGCGTCGTTTCAGTGCGGTATGATCAACGAGACGTCCCTGCCATGGGCGAATGCGGACTATGCAACCGACGTGCTCATTGCGCTGCATGCCTGCGACACGGCAACTGATGATGCATTGGCTCTGGCGCTGCGACTGAACGCTGCAACAATCCTCGTAGCACCATGTTGTCATCACTATGTGCAGAAGCAGCTTCAGCGCGAGCGTGTTCCGGAGTGGGCTCGCCCCCTTCTCGATGACGGCATCACAAAGGAACGTCTCGGCGACCTGCTTACAGATACGATGCGACGCGACATTCTTCGATCGCTGGGCTACAATGCCCATCTCGAAGAATTCGTCTCTTTCGAGCATACGCCAAAGAACATCCTTCTCCGGGCAGTGCGTGCTGCCATTGCCGAACAGGATCGGCTCCGTCATGCCAACATCGTTGATTCCATGATTCAGCGATGGGGCGTTGCACCGCGCCTTGCAGAACTAGTGAAACCCGAATCGTCAACCGCTGTCTAACTGCGCACATTACATTTTCATTTCGATCGTGACTATGGGCCCCCTACCAGTTCGTCTACTTTGTCTTCTGCTTCTTGTCAGTGGGGCCTTTGCCCAGGATCGTTATCGCGTGCACTTCGACCTTGCGGGATCGCGTAATGGCAAGCTTCGTGTGATGATCTTCCCTCCGGCGATCACGGCCGACAGCGTGACGTGGGTGTTTCCCGTGTCGGTGCCCGGCACCTACGAGGAACACTTCTGGCATCGCCTCGTCAGTGGCTTCCGAGCCTACGATGCAAAGTCGATCGAACTGCCGGTGCATCGCTCGGCAGATTCCCAGTTCGTGGTGAAGCAGTCACGTGATCTACGCTACATCACGTATGAACTGGATGATTCCTTCGACGACACCACAGGACGTCTGAACATCTTTGCCCCGGCAGGTACGGCATTTGAAGAGGACAGCATCTTCGTGCTGAATCACGGTGGAGTCGTCTGCTACATCGATGGCATGCAGAAGATCCCATTCAAGGTTACCGTGCGACGTCCAAAGCATCTCTTCGGCGGATCGGCATTGCCGATTCAGCGTCTGAGCGATACGCTTGACACCTACGAAGCATCAACGTTTGATCAACTTGTTGACAGTCCAACCATCTATTCGCTTCCTGACACTGCAACCTTCAATGTTGCCGGCGTCAAGGTTCTTGTGCAATGCGCTCACTCGGGCACCGATTCGGTTGCCCGCATCTATGCGGATGAACTAGCAAAGCACACGGCCACGATCGCAAAGTTTCTGCCGACGATGCCCGTGGACAGATATGCATTTCTGTTCTACCTCTGGCGCGGTGACCGCTCCAAGGTGGCACGTCCTTTCGAGATGGGCGCTCTTGAGCATAACAACAGTTCCTTCTACTTTCTGGGATTTCAGCGCAAACCCATTGGCCTGTCGGACATCTCGATTCACGAGTTCCTTCACATCCTTGTGCCACTGAATCTTCACAGTCACGAGATCCACGAATTCAACTTCCGACGTCCGGCAATGTCGAAGCATCTCTGGCTGTATGAAGGAACAACCGAGTACTTTGCAACGCTTGCCCCCTTGCATGATAAGACCATCAAGGAAGACAGGTTCCGCAATGAGATTCAGGGCAAGCTTCGCGGCAGTAATCTTCCTGATACGTTCTCGCTGACGGAGTTCTCCCGTGATGTTCTGACACCTGAGAATCAGGAACTCTACCCGCAGATCTACACCTACGGCGCCGTGAATGCCTTCTATCTCGACGTGGTAATCCGCTCTGCGTCAGGGGGCAAGCAGGGCCTGCTCGATGTTGTGCTTTCGCTCATGAAAGACTTTGGACCAGCTCGCCCCTTTCATGATGACTCGCTCTTCGATCACATCCAGCGCGTAACGGGCCCTGAAGTCCGGAAGTATCTCGATACCTACGTTAAGGGGCGCAACCCTATTCCGTCGGGTGAGATCCTTGCCAAAATCGGTTGGACGTATGTTCCCGAGAAACGCTCTGAGACCGTTGGCTACGGCCTTGATGTGGACTTTGCCATGAATGGTGGCAAGCCTTCGATGAAGCTGTCACCAGCGGGTAAGGTGAACCCCATGAAGGTGCAGGATGGCGATGTCCTGGTGTCGATCGACGATGTACCGCTGTCGGAGCTCTTCAATTCCGCTGAAGGACGCACGATGATGCGCAAGCTTCGGACCCCGAGTAAAGGGACTCCTATGAAGCTTGTCGTGATGCGCAACGGAGCCGAGCTTGAACTCAACGGCGAAGCTACCACGGTTGAAAAGATCGACAGGAACTTTATCGAAGTAAACCCCAACGCAACGCCGGAGCAGATTGCTCTGCGCAATGCGGTGTTTTACGAGTGAGCATAATGCCATCGCCTGAATTGATAACACCCGAGCGTAAAGAGCGCATCGAGCGCGTTCTGCGTCAGCGTCAGCCGACGCTGACGGTGGTCTTCGAGAACGTGCACGACCCGCATAACGTGAGTGCCGTGATTCGCTCCTGCGACGCCGTGGGCGTTGCCGAAGCACATGGCATCTACTCCGGACGTCAGGTGTTCCCCGAGTTGGGCGAGAAATCCAGTGCAAGCGCCCGAAAGTGGGTTGATGTGCATCTTCATCAAAGTGTTGATGATTGCTACGCTAACCTGCGCTCTCGCGGATTTCGGATATTCACCACGCACATGTCCAGCGATGCCCTGTCGCTGCATGATTTTGATCTGACGCAGCCCGTGGCATTGGTGTTCGGCAATGAAAAGCAGGGTGTAACGCAGGAAGCACGCGAAAAGGCCGACGGAAACTTCCTCATCCCGCAGATGGGGATGATCCAGTCGCTGAATATTTCCGTTGCCTGCGCTGTATCGCTCTATGAAGCGCTTCGCCAACGTCAGAACGCAGGTATGTACAAAGCGTCGCAGCTGTCCGCCGAGACGCTTGACACGTTGATCACTGATTGGTGCTCGCGCTGAACCAGCGCGCTGTCTCACTTATCGGCTTCGCCCATCACCGGATCAATAGATCCGATGATCGCCACAACGTCCGACACCATAGCCCCCTCGGCCATGTGCTTCAGGGCCTGAAGGTTCGAGGATGACGGCGAGCGGATCTTGAGTTTCCATGGGTGACCCGTACCATCGCTGACGATGAAGAAGCCAAGCTCGCCCTTCGGGGATTCAATCACCGTGTAGGTCTCGCCCTTCGGCGGCATTGTACCGAAGTTGATAATCATGAAGTCATTGATCAGCTCTTCCATCTTTGTGTAGATGTTCGCCTTGCGCGAAAGAACTGATTGCGGCTGATCTTCGTTGAGCACCGACGTGCGAGGCATTGCCTCGAGCTTGTCCAGCACCTGGTGACAGATCTTCATCGATTCCCAGACTTCGGCGTTACGGCACATGTAGCGCGAGTAACAGTCGCCGTCGTTTCGGGTGATCACGTCAAAGTCGACCTGATCATAGAACATGTACGGTTGGTCACGGCGCAGATCGCGGGCAACGCCCGAGCCGCGCAGTGTAGGCCCTGTAAGGCCAAGAGCGATCGCCTTCTCCGCTGTGATGTGGCCGACGCCGGCCATACGGTCAACGAAAATGCGGTTGCGGTTAACAAGGCCTTCGACTTCCTTCATGCGCTCCGGCAGCTGGTTCAGCCACAGGCGGATATCGCGCATAACGTCATCCGGTATGTCATTGGCAACGCCACCAATGCGGGCAAAGCTCGTTGTGAAGCGGGCTCCGCAGATGCGCTCGAAAAGGTCGTACTGCTTTTCGCGCTCGGTAAACGTCCAGAGGAATACCGTCATGGCACCCACGTCCATTGACGTTGCGCCCATGGCCAGCAGGTGCGAAGAGATACGGGCAAGTTCGCTCACCAGCATACGAATCCACACCGCCCTGTCCGGCACGTGAACACCTGCCGCCTTTTCGATGGCCATGCAGATACCCACGTTGTTGGAAAGGGGCGAAAGGTAATCCAGACGGTCCGTGTGCGGAATGAACTCGTGATACGTGCAGCTTTCGGCGAGCTTCTCAAAGCCACGGTGCAAGTATCCCAGTTCCGGAACGCACTTTGCAACAGTCTCCCCGTCCAGACGCAGCAGCACGCGCAGCACGCCGTGTGTGGCAGGGTGCTGTGGACCCATGTTGAGAACCATGTCGTTCTCTAGCGGATCCTCGAACATTGCTACGGTGTCTTTGTCCTGGACCTCACGCAGGATCTTGGCCTGACGCAGGGTCTCGACGCGTTCGAGCATGGCGGAGTTGGAAACGGGTATAGACATGGGCTCTTGTGTGACGTGTTGGAGTGTCAAGACGTTGCGCCGAAAATACGGAAGGTCAGCGGATGATAGACATGATCCATCGGGTCAATTCTCTCTCGATCTCCGGCGTGGGCCAGTGTCCACCATCGAAAGGATGAAACTCCGGCGAGAACCCCGCGGCATCAAGCGCTGCGCGGTAGGACTGTCCAACGGCATACGGAACAATCGGGTCGGCCACGCCATGGGCAACAAACACCGGTGGACGCGGCAGCGGCACGGAGACAAATCTGGACTGAACGTTCCAGCTTGGATACACCGACGCGCTGATCGAGGCCACACCGGCAAGGCTCTCAGGAACAAGCGTCAGCAATATGTGGGCAAAGAAGCCCCCTTGCGAGTATCCAACAACGATGGTGCCCTTCGACGTGTCAATCCGGTAACTGCGCCGGGCATCGTCCATCACGTCGGCATACCAGCGTGCAGTCAGCTCGATCGATTCACCCCGGAGCGAGTCCGGCGCTCCGATGGCATCAGCAACGCCGGTGTAGGCCCCCTGACGCTTGCCCACCGTTTCCGGGATCTTTACATATGGGGCTTCGGGGACAACGACGATAAGCGAGTCCAGCTTCAACCGACGAAACCAGCCAAGAAGCAGCTCCGGAGAGTTACCATTGCCATGGAGCAGAAGCACCATCGGATAGCGAAGCGCCGTCGTGGCATAGTCGGGCGGGAGAAGCGTCTTGTACCGTCCCAAACGGCGCTGCTCTATGTGACGCCAGTTCCCTACCGTGTCGATTGTGGGCTCAGCCGGCACAACCGATGCGTCTGCGGTAGACTTGGCGGAAGTTTTCGCAGGGGGCTTTGCTGACGGCCTCTGCTGCGCCCAAAGGTCTGGTTGTGGAATAACCACCAAAAGCATCACAACCATCCAAAACGACACGAGCGGCCAGTGGCCGCTCGATATCAATTCAATTGTGGGCGAAGTGGGACTTGAACCCACACGTCCTTGCGAACACGGGCTTCTGAGACCCGCCTGTCTGCCAATTTCAGCACTCGCCCAATTATGTGCGGAGAGGGAGGGATTCGAACCCTCGATAGGATTGCTCCTATAACGGTTTTCGAGACCGTCCGATTCAACCACTCTCGCACTTCTCCGGATGTGGTTTGGAGTGCAAAATTACGAAATCGTTTCGACTATTCTTCCAGACTCTCCACGATCTGCAGATAACTCACATAGCGTTCGGGTTCAATCAATTCTTCTTCCACCGCTTGTTTCACCGCACAATCAGGTTCATGCCGATGTGTGCATGATGTGAATTTGCATTTTGCATAAAATGCATCAAAATCATGAAAATAAAATGCGGTGTCATCAGGATGCATGTCCCATATTCCCAATTCTCTCAATCCCGGTGTATCGGCAAGAAATCCTCCGCCGGGCATTGCAAACAATCGCGCAGAAGAAGTGACATGCTTGCCCTTCCATGTGCGCTCGCTCACTTCGCCGGTTCTTTGTAATTCCTCGCCCGTGATTGCATTGATGAGTGAAGATTTTCCCACGCCTGAAGGACCCGACAATACCGTTGAATGTCCGCGCAATGCTTCTGATAATTCCTTGATTCCGATTCCCTCCGCAACGCTCGTGAACATCACAGGAATATTCAG
>JBJTEQ010000184.1:0-8740 GCA_046092945.1 Kapaibacterium sp. (SeqCode) | reverse complement strand
CCATACCGGAGAAAAACTCCACCGTAATGGCACTCGAATGACGTCCAAAGTAGCGCCAGTCGGAGGTTGTGACGATCATTACCAACGCCGTGCAGATGATCATGATTGCGCTGACGGCAATTCCATTTGGCCAGATCTGCTGGACTACCGGAACGAGATTGAATCGTGGCTGCAGGAGAAACAGCAGAAGCACCGGCAAAGGGGCGAGCAATGCTCGCAGAATACTGGCAGGGCTTTCAGCATCGTCACTGTTCGCAGCATTGGCACCGTGCGTGTGATGTCCACGTCGACGAACGAGAATCATCAGCGCAACGACGGCGACGACTGCAGCTAACAGCGTAGGAACAACCGCAGCATCGATCACGCTTGCCACCGGGACACCGGTAGCCCCCTTCACCGCAACAATGTCGGGCTCTCCGGGATTGAAGAGGTTGCCGCCAACGCTGCATCCGATGAGCACCGTTGCTCCGGCAGCAACAGGACTGTACCCCGCGGCGATCATCAGTGGAACAAGGATAGGACCAACAGCTGCGGCTGCAGCCGTTTGACTTGTGATGGCCATGTTGGTGATAAAACCGATGGCGACACCGCCCGGAACCAACGTCCAGGAAACTCTTCTCAGGGGGCGCACCAGAAGCCGCACCATGTCGGTATCACATCCGGTGAAGCGAAGCACATACGCATAACCCATTGCCGAGCAGATCGGACCGATGATATCACCGCGACTCATCACCCCCTGAAAGGCATCAAGGATCTTTGTTGGCGTGCCAACGAGTGCAGCAAGGAGCGTACCAGCAACGATCAGAACAAGGCGCACATCAACGCGTCGTACGATGAGCGCAATCGCGCAGACGATGATGACGATGGTGCCGATCTGGATCATCACGCTCCTAGTATCCCGCTGCGTCCCACGTCAGCACGCTACCGGCAAACGGAGCAATGGCCGGTTCGATAACCGACGCAACACCACCTGCACCGATGACCCATGTGCTGCGATTATAGATATGTTTCTGAACGCTCAAAAGGTCTTCCGCCGTCAGCTGCTGAATTCGCTGAATGTATCGTTCAAAGTGATCATGCGGCAGATCGTGTAGCAGCATCGTGTAGAGCAGATACGCTGTCTGCTGGGGTGTTTCGCACGAACGCGCAAACGACCCGAGAATGTACTGACGGGCATTCTCGAGTTCTTCTTCCGGTATCAGCTCGCAGCCGATGCGATCTACCTCAGCGGCAATCGTAGCAATGGTGTCAGCCGTAAACTCATTGCCGACACTCGTACTGATCGTGATCGACGAGTCGAGCATTCGCGAGTGAGAGGAGGCATACGCCCCATAGGTGTAGCCCTTCTCTTCGCGCAGGATAGTAAACAGCCGAGCCAGCGTATACCCGCCGAACACCGTCGAGATAAGCTGCGCTGCAGCATAGTCGGGGTGCTTCATCGGCACCGACGGCATGATGATGCGAAAGGCCGTCTGAACTGCTTCGCTATTGTCTGCAACAACACCCAGGTTGGTGCCGTGCGTTGGAGCCGACAATGTCCGAGCAGGCTCGCTCGCTGGAAGGGGGCTAAAGCAGCGCTCCAGAACCGACATCACCTGCTCCCTATTGACGGGTCCGGCAACGATGATGCTGCGCGGGGCATGCAAGAGCTGCTGGTGCACCAGCCGCAGATGATCCGTTGTGATGGTGGCCAGCGACGCCGGCGTGCCGTCCTTTGCCCGGGCATAGGGATGGTTGCCAAACGCCCCCTGACCCGCAGCTCGCGCGGCAAGCCAGTCAACATCCTTGCGATCAATCAACATATCGGCAAGCGTCCGCGAACGCAGCTTCTCCAACTCTTCAGCATCAAAACGTGGCGCAAGCATGCAATCCGCCATGAACTGGGCCACGTCTTCGAACCACTCACCGAGACCGGTGACCTGAAGTGAGCTGGAGTCGTGATTCGATGTGGCACGGAGCCAGCAGCCCCGGCGCTCTACCTCTTCGGCAAATGCCGTAGCGTCGAGCGCAGAGGTGCCAAGGGTCAGCATCTGCATCGTCATCGACGTGTCACCACCGATCACGTCCTGCGTGGAACCGTGCGACAATGCCAGCGTGATGGTAAGGATGTCCTTGTTTGCCGCGGGCACGATGTACACCGGCGTTCCGTTGGAGAGTCGACCATGCTCCACCGGCGGCATACGAAACGATAATGGAACACGAGATAACGATGGGGCTGTATGCATTTGATAAATTTACGGTAATGAACCCCACGCATGTCATGATAACTGGCGCTTCATCGGGCATTGGCCGCGCCTGTGCCGAAGCATTTGCCGAGCGCGGAGCAAACCTTGCCCTCTGGGCCCGACGTCGGGACCGACTCGATGAGGTGGCCCAAGAGCTTGTATCGAAGCATGGAATCAGCGTGCACTGCGAGGCAGTTGACGTCCGCGACCGAGATGCGGTTACTCGCGCCGCCGAGGCTCTACCAGCCCCCTTTCATGCCCCGGATGTTCTGGTGAATAATGCCGGACTATCGCGTGGACTCAACCCGCTTCAGGATGGCGTGGTGCAGGACTGGGAAGAAATGATCGATACGAACATTAAGGGCCTGCTCTACGTCACCCGCACCATCCTTCCTCACATGATCAACCGTGGAACGGGGCTTGTCGTCAACATTGCCTCGATCGCCGGAATTCAGCCCTATCGAGGAGGCAATGTGTACGGGGCTACGAAGGCCGCCGTGAAGATGCTCTCCGATTCTCTGCAGATCGACGTGAACGGCACCGGCGTGCGGGTCTGCAACATCGATCCGGGACTTGTGGAAACGGAGTTTTCGGAGGTACGCTTCCATGGCGACACCGAGCGAGCTGCCGGAGTGTACAAGGGATACGAGCCGCTTACCGGCAGAGATATTGCCGACTGCGTGGTCTTTGCCGCAACACGTCCGCCGCATGTAAGCATTCAGGACATTCTCATCACGCCGACAGCCCAGGCCAGCGTCAACCTCGTTGACAAGAAGCTCTAGAGCACCCAGTGGAAACAGTCCGGTATACGATCGAGGGCCACGTCCAGGGCGTTGGCTACCGCCGCTATGCGCTTCATCATGCGCATCGCCTTTTCCTTCATGGGTTTGTCACCAATCTTGAGGACGGGGTTGTGGAGTGCCTTGCGCAGGGAACCGTTGAGGCCCTGACGGAGTTTGAGATGATGCTTCGGCAGGGTCCGCAGCATTCCACCGTCACCTCTGTGAACTGTGATGAGCTTCCGAATCATCGGCTCTATCACACGTTTCGCATTTTATAACATTCGACTCTCACCATACTCATGATCCTTGACTCATCCTCCGTCGTCGTTATCACTGGTGCTTCCTCCGGACTCGGAGCAGCGCTGGCAACAGACTGTGCACGCCACGGCTGCACGGTAGTGCTCGTTGCGCGCCGCGCCGACAGACTTGCCCAGGTTGCCGAAGCCGTAACAAACGCCGGCGGCAGAGCCATGAGCATTGTGGCCGACGTATCGCAGGAATCAGAATGCGACCGTGTAATACGTGATGTGATCGCTGCACACGGCCGCATTGATGCCCTGATCAACAATGCTGGACGTGGCAACATGAATAGCATCGAGGATACGCCAACCGAACAATGGCGGTCGATGTTTGCTGTGAACGTTGACTCGATCTTCTGGCTTACGGCGAGGGCTCTGCCGCACATGCGTTCGCGCAACAGCGGCAGTATTGTTGCCATCTCCAGCGTGGCCGGACGCTATGGTCACCCCTTCAACGCTGCCTACGTTGCGGCCAAGCACGCCGTGGTAGGATTTATCGCTGCACTCCGAACCGAACTCGTTGGCACCGATATCAATGCCACTGTTGTCTGCCCTGCAGGCATCACTACCGAGTGGGCCGACGTCACAGAAGGGGGCTCCATCGGGGCTCTCTACGGAGCAGCCATTCCACGCTCACGAACCATCGCCCGTGAGAGCGGACTTGGTACAGCCCCCTTATCACGAATGATGACAGCTCAGGAATGCTCAGCGATCATCATCGAAGCAATGCTTGCCGGACGGACCGACGATGTGTTTACGCACTCGGGTACAAAGGACATCGCCGTGCAGACCCTGCAGGACAGGTGCGCGCAGGAGGACCGGTTTGAATCGCTCTGGCGCGCAATGCGCGAGGCGTATGAATCACAACGACGATCAGGATAAGTCTCTGAACCAATGAGGTCCCTGGCACTATCTGCACTCTTTTGCCTGACCTGGCTCAATGCCTCTGCACAGAACGAGCATATCGCCCTTGTGCTGACGGGAGGGGGCGCGCGTGGGCTTTCACAGATCGGCGTTCTGAAGGTTCTCGAGCGCGCAGGACTGCGGCCGGATATCATTGTCGGGTGCTCCTTCGGGAGTGTTGTGGGCGCGCTGTATGCATCAGGTCACACACCCAGTGAGATCGACAGCATCATGCGCGGCATCGACTGGGACGACGTCATCTCGCTGCGTTCAAACTCTGAACGGGAGTTCATGTTCCTCTCACAGAAGCAGGAGAGCGACCAGAATCTTCTGAAGCTTCAGTTCGACAACTTCTCGCTTGTTCCTCCGACAGCGATCGGTGGGAGCACGCGGTTCTCCTTGCTCCTGCAGCAAACACTCTGGAAGACACCGTTCGGACACATAACGAACTTTAACGATCTGCATATTCCGCTGAGAGTCGTTGCCACCAACCTTGCAACTGGACGTCCCGTTGTGCTGGATCATGGCAATCTTGCTTTCGCTGTGCGTGCCAGTGCTACGTTTCCGCTCCGTTATTCGCCGGTGAGATGGGGCGAGGATAGCATCCTTGTTGATGGCGGACTCGTTGCGAATATCCCCACGGACATTGCCCGCAGTCTCGGTGCAACGAAGGTCATCGTGGTGAATACGGTAAGCCCCCTCGAAAAGCCGGAAGCACTCACGACTGCGCTCTCCATTGCCGACCAGGCGCTGATGTCGTCGATGAAGCTGCAGGATTCCGCACGTCTGGCTGATGCTGATGTAGTGATCACTCCAGATCTGGGAAATCGCTCAACTTTTGACTTCGAGCATGCTGACTCACTGATCTCTCAAGGAGAACGTGCCGCTCTTCAGTCCTTTCATGTTCTTCGACGCCTAGCAGATGAAAGAAACAGCTCTGAACTTGTTCCAGCTCGATCTACGAAGATTCGCTTTGCCGAGGTGAATGGCGATACTGCGCTTAGCAATGCATTGGAGTCCTGGTTGTTGTCCTGTTGGTCTACAGATCCTGACAGTGTTCTCTTCCGAACGTTACGTTTAGACGTTCAGCGAGAACTTCGCAGACTTGGGGTAGAATTTGGTCACGTACGAAGTATCGTCAACGATGGGAAGGACATTCTCATTACTGTCGATCGTGGAACAACAGTCCGCACGACAATCCTGAATGACAACCGCATTCCCGTAAGTGATATTCGTCGCGAGCTTGTCTATGAAGACACCGATTCGCTTACTCTTGAAAACCTTGTTAGAACCTGGCAAAATCTTCATGCAAGCGACGTTCTCGCCGATGTCGATGTGCGTGCAGAGCCCAACCGTGACCGAGGGACAAACGTGTCGATTTCTTCTCGCAGTCAGGGCAACCAATCGGTTGGTGTAGGTCTTCGCATCGACAATGAGCGCTATACGCAGGGATCCATGCAGCTGACGCAAGAGAGCTTCTTTGTCCCGGGACTTCGCCTCATCGCCCGTGGATCGATCAGCGAGCGCATCGGTTCGCTTGCGGTGGCTATGGAAATGCCGCGCATTGCCGGCTCGCTTTGGACAACAACGCTGCGAGCCTACACCAGTTTTCGGAATGTATGGATCTATGCCAATCGAGAAGACCGCCAGCCAACCGCCCCATTCCCACTTCGCGTCAACGAGTTTTCGGAGGACCGCCATGGGGCTCGTCTAAGCGCCGGACGTCAGCTCGAGCGCAATGGCGTTGTACTTGCCGAGCTGCGCTACGAGAATCTGCGCTATCGCGATCTCGAGGCCACAGCACGGACGCGTTTCCAAACGATCGGTACCGTGCGTGGAATTGCCCGCTGGGACGATCGAGATCGCGTTGCTTTTGCCACATGGGGGCGCACGATCGATCTCTTTGCCGAGACCTCGGTTCTGCCTCTTTCGGACGGCGTGTCCTTCACAAAGCTCTCGGCGGCCGTGTCCTCGATCTTCCACTGGGGCTGGTTCACGGTAACACCGTCGGCTATGATCGGAGCGGCAGACCGCACACTGCCCCCTGCCGAACTCTTTTCTCTCGGCGGACAGGACATGCTCTTTGGCATGAGAGAAGATCAGATCCGCGGACGTCAGATCGTGGTCGGCAACATGGACTTCCGGGCGAAGCTTCCCTTCAAGATCTTCTTCGATACCTATCTGTCGCTTCGTTACGACGTGGGTGCTGTATGGGAGAACCCGGAGTTCATCCGCATTGATCAGCTGCGTCATGGTTTCGGCGCAACGTTGGGCATCGACTCTCCGATCGGGCCACTCAATCTTTCTGTCGGACGCTGCCTGTATCAGCTTCCTCAGACGAACCGCATTGCCGTCGAGCCGATCCTCTTCTATTTCAGCCTCGGCGCTCGATTGTAATTTGCCGTCCATGGGTCAGCTCCTTAATCGCCTACGGTCCTTTGTCCGAACGTCGGTCTCATCCTCAAGGAATGAGCGGGAGTCGGCGTGGGCCGATCGCATGCTGAACTCCGACGACGATGAACTGCGGCGAATCATCGATGAACTCAATGCTGATGCGTCCACGTCCTCTCATCATAGTCAGTCACGCCCAAGTGCTGAACGCCCTCGGCAAGGGGCGAGCAGTGCCCCGCCCCCTGAGGTGCTCAAAGCACACACAACGCTCAATGTACCGGTTTCAGCAGATGCTGCGGCAATCAAGCAGGCCTACCGATCGTCAATTGCCGCATGGCATCCTGACCGTCACGCCAGTGCTTCTCCGGAGCAACAGGCAACTGCGCTTCGTCGGGCCCGTGAGATCAATGAGGCATATCTGATCTTGAAGAAGTATTACTCGATAACCTGAAGCACATCCAACAGTATGGAACGTACCATTTTCGAACGCATCATTGCCCGCGAGATCCCATCGACCATCGAATACGAGGACGATGAGATCATCGCCATTCGAGACATAGCTCCGAGTGCGCCGCTGCATCTGCTGATCATCCCGAAGCGCGTTATCCGCAGCGTGGATGCCCTGACGGATGATGATACGGCTCTTGTCGGACGCGTGTTCCTTGCTGCACGGGATCTTGCCCGCAAGCACGGTGTGGCCGATGATGGATATCGCGTTGTCACCAATTGCAATGACCATGGCGGACAGACAGTGTTTCATCTGCACTTTCATCTATTGGGCGGAGAGCCCCTTGGCCGCATGAACACAAAGCCGTCTTCACCGACAGGGGCGAAGTCTTCAATGGTGTTTGACGGCGGCATTCTGGTGATCGCGGCAATCGCCCTGGCGGCGATCTTCAACAGCATGAATCCAAAGCAGATTCCCTGGGTGAAGAAGGAGTACGAACGAACGCAGGCAACTGCAGAGGATATCAGCAAGTACCTCGGAGCAGCCGGCACGCAGCCAACGACAACTGCACAGCCTGCTGTACCTTCGGACAAGTCAGTCGCGCCCGCGGCGCAACCAACTGCAACGAACGTTACCACTGGTGCCGTCTCCACAGGTCCTGCACCAGCGGCCGAAAAGCCAAAGCCAGCGTTTGTCGCTGAGCCTGGCATGATCCGCGAGATCGGCTACGATGCCTTTGTGAGACTCATGAGTGCTGGCCCGTTTTATCTCATCGATGCACGTGGGGCCGAGAAGTATGCTGAGGGACACATCGCCGGTGCTGTGAACATCTACGGAGGCGAAGTACAAGCACGCATACCAGACCTGATGCAATCTCCGCGTGACCGCATCATCCTCATATACTGCGACGGTGGCGAATGCGAATTGTCGCATCACGTTGCCGATGTGCTCAAGCAATTCAATTACGGACCAATCTTTATCTACACCGGCGGCTGGGCCGAGTGGAAGACCAAGCACTAACACACCATGCAGCCAACACGTCAGGTTCTTCGTCAGCTAGCTGTTCGCTTCGGACTCATCGGCGAATCACCGATGATGGTTCAGGCCATGTCGCGTCTGCTCCAGGTTGCACCGACCGATCTATCTGTTCTTGTGACGGGCGAAACGGGCACAGGCAAGGAAGTCTTTGCGCACGCTGTGCATGAACTCAGTCAGCGCAAGAAAGCCCCATTCGTCAGCGTCAACTGCGGCGCCATTCCGGAAACCCTTCTTGAGAGTGAACTCTTCGGAGCTGAAAAGGGGGCCTTCACCGGGTCCGTAGAGCAGCGAAAAGGGTTCTTTGAAACAGCTCACCGCGGAACAATATTTCTCGACGAGATCGGTGAGATGCCGATCGCCACACAGGTAAAGTTGTTGAGGATTCTGGAGTCGGGCGAATACTCTCGACTTGGCTCGTCTGACGTCCTGAAGGTTGACGTACGCGTTGTTGCAGCTACCAACCGCGACCTTGCCTACGAGGTGCGTCAGGGGCGTTTTCGGCAGGACCTCTACTTCCGCCTGAACAGCGTCAACATTCACCTGCCACCTCTTCGAAAACGCCCCTGACGCACCTCGTAGGCAAGGTCGCGGTTGGTAGCTGCAACAACGCGTACGTCAACCTTCAGGACGTCAGACGAGCCAAGTCGAGAGTAT
>JBJTEQ010000183.1:0-10589 GCA_046092945.1 Kapaibacterium sp. (SeqCode) | reverse complement strand
AGCTCACGCCGATGACGGCGTTTCTGCTTGCCCAGATCTGTATCGATGCCGGACTGCCCCCGGGGGTGCTGAACATCGTGCACGGATACGGCCCCGAATGTGGTCAGGCGATTGTTGAACATCCGCATGTGAAGGCGATCTCCTTTACTGGTGGCACGGTCACCGGTAAGGCAATTGCGGCCACGGCAGCGCCGATGTTCAAGAAGCTTTCCCTGGAGCTCGGTGGGAAGAACCCCACCATCGTTTTTGACGATGTGAAGATCGCATCGACGGCGCGCAGTGTTGCGCGGGCGGCCTTTACCAATCAGGGGGAAATCTGCCTGTGCGGTTCGCGGATCTTTGTGCAGCGGGGAATCATTGAGGAGTTTCAAAATGCGCTGGTCGAGGAGACACAGCGATTTTTGGTCGGCGATCCACTTGAGTCCGAAACCCGCACCGGGGCAGTTGTTAATGTCGCGCACATGGAGAAGGTGCTGGGCTACATCGACCTCGCACAGCAGGAAGGGGGCATGATTCTTGCTGGGGGACGCAGGGTAGAGCTTGAAGGGCGATGCGCGGGTGGATTCTTTATTGAACCGACGCTCATCGGTGGACTTCCTCAGGACTGTCGCGTCAACCGGGAGGAGATATTTGGTCCGGTGGCCACCATCATACCGTTCGATACGGAGGATGAGGTTGTGGCCATGGCTAATGACACCGTGTATGGACTTGCTGCGACGATCTGGACAACGAACGTTCACCGCGCTCATCGCACGGCACAGCGTCTTGATTCGGGTATCGTATGGGTCAACACATGGCTTATGCGGGATCTTCGGACCCCGTTTGGAGGGATGAAACACAGTGGCGTAGGCCGTGAGGGGGGAACCGAGGCGCTGCGCTTTTTTACTGAACCAAAGAACATCTGTCTTCAGATCGAACCATAACAGCAGCACGAGGAATGGAAAAGATCGTTATCAATTCGGATCGGGCCCCGGAGCCCGTTGGCGCCTATCCCCATGCACGACGTTTGGGCAACATGCTGTATCTCAGTGGCGTTGGTCCGCGCGAACGCGGCACGAAAGTCATTCCCGGTGTGACGCTGGGTCCGGATGGATCGATTGCCGACTATGATATCGAAGCTCAGACGCTAAGCGTGTTCCGCAACATCCGGTACATCATTGAAGATGCCGGTTCGAAGTGGGAGAACATCGTTGACGTGCAGGTGTATCTGACGAATATGAAGGCGGACTTCCCGACGTTCAACCGCTTGTATGCGGAGCACTTTGCCGGCGTCGATGCCTGCCGCACAACGATCGAGATCGGTGCCTTGCCGACGCCGATTGCCGTAGAACTAAAAGTGGTTGCCACGATATGAACCTCCGTGTGTTCATTAGTCGTGTTGGTCTGTTGTTGCTCTCAACACTGGGTGTGTTGGCGCAGCCCAAGATTGCCTACATCCTCCCTGATATTGGCGCACCAGGCACGGGCATGGCGATAGAGATCCATGCCCCCTTTACCGCGTCTGCGAATTTTGGGGTCGGCGTTACGTATTTAAACAATCCTGGTGATGCCGTGCGCGTTGAATGCGTTCGTGCCACTGACGCTACAAAGCTGGTCTTCGGACCCATCAACGTCAGTTGGAACGGACGCCTGCTCACGACTATGGCCTTTGTGTCGCCTGAAGTGCAGCCAAATGATTGGGACTGGACAAAGCTGCGTTCCGAGTTCCGCATACCGATCCGTGTTGTGGTCAACAACGTTGCATCGAACATCGATACGTTTTATCTCGTCAAGCCATGGCCCCTCGGTAATGTTTCTGCGCTTGCGGACCGCGTTCTTGGTCAGGGGGCTCTTGGACGCCGCTCTCGTCGGGGGGCGATGATCGTTGATTCGCTGATCCTCGCACAGTCGGCCACGTACACCGTCTCGACCAACGATCCTGATCCCACAACCGATGGTAATCAAGGGTTTCTGCCGTTTGTTCTCCATGCCATTGGACGCATCACGGCGCCGCGCGTGGCCGATACCATTGCTACGGAGATCTCCGTCAGCGGATCTGGCGTGATCGGTGGACCGGGCGGTGGAGGCGGCGCTGGTGCTTATGTCAATCTGAATTTTAACGGTCAGTCCGGCACCGACGGTGGTGATGGATACACCGGTGGTGGACCGGGCGGATACAATTTTGCCCGGACAAAGAAGAAGCCAGGCGTTGGTTCCGGCGGTGCGCTTCCGATAGCGATCACAAACACCTACGGTTCACCTGCGCTCAATGGGACGCTCGGTGGAGAGTCAACCATCTCCTTTGAAAACGCCGGTGGCGGAACGGGTCACCCTTTCGGTGTAAGTGGGATCGGCTGCATAGAACGCACTGGATGTCTGCCGGTTGGTGGAGCCGGAGGCGGTTCAGGTTCGCAGGAGGGTAAGCGCGGTGGCGCCGGTGGTTATGCCACGGCGGGTGAGACCGAAGTTGGCTTTACTAATGGCGGCAACGTTGTCGGCAACGTAAACCTTGTTCCACTTGCTGGTGGCAGTGGTGGAGCAGGGGGCAATCCCGATGCCACACGTCCGGTTGCTGCGAGCGGTGGCGGTGGCGGTGGTGCCATTAGCATCCACGGACGTGAACTCTCGAATGTGCGCATTACAGCGCGCGGTGGCGTACCGACTCGTCAGGACCTTCAGGGCGGATGCGGCTCGGGCGGAGCGGTTATCGCCGGTGCACGGGTCGTAGAAAATGTCATTCAGGATGTGGCTGTCAATGTTGATGGCGGAACGGACTTCACGGGTACAGGCACAGGTCGTCACCTAACGGGTGGCAGCGGACGTCTGCGTGTTGATGGTCCGCTTCGCGGCGCAACTGCCGCATGGACAGGTGTGTCGATGGAGTCCGTGCAGCGTGCTTCTAGTACGGTTGACCTTGCCGGCACCAAGTCTGCTGATGGAGTTTATCTGTGGGTGCGATCATCAAGTGGGATCTGGAAAGAGATCATCGGGCCGTCACAGGTCTTCGTTCCAAATGATCGATGGAGCACCTCTCTTCCGTGGCCCGGCCCGGACACTGTGCTCTACGCTGTGGCTGCGGCATCGGTGCCAAATCCATCGACGGCGTTGTTCGTTCAGCAGCCGGCGCTGGTGTTTTCACAGTCCGCTTGGAATGTGATCCAGCGTGCAAAGGCACCTGTACTGGAATCCGATACGCTGGCAAACATGGGTCAGCCCCAATGTCCGGGTGACGTGCTTCGAGATACGATCGTTGTTCGTAATCCAGGCACTGAACCGTTGCGGCTTACGAGTTCGCAGATTGGTCCTATGGCGGGCTTTGCCATTGCGCAGCAGCCATCCTTTCCGACGGTGCTTGCCCCTTTGCAGACAGCACAGTTCATTGTCACGTATACGCCGCAAGCCAGTCAAACGGGCATTCAGCGGACAGAGCTGCGTGTTGGATTTAATGACACGCTGACAAGAGTGATCAAGCTTGTGGCTGATGCGACGCCTTCAACAGTCTCCTACATCTGGAGGGGGCTTGAGCGCGACACGCTCGATATCGGACGGGTGTGCATTGGACGGCCGATCGTTGAGCCCCTTACCATTCGGAAGATCGGCAAAGGTCCACTGACCATCATCGCCTTCGCTTCGGCAAGCCCGGCGGCGATGAGCGTCTCAGGTACCGTGCCGATTGCTCTGCGAGACTCAATAGCGTTTGCGCAGATCACCTTGACCTTTGCCGCTAAACGCGCGGGTGCGCAAGTGGTGCCGATCCTGGTGCGATTCCAGGAGTGCGCAACACCCGACACCATTTATATCAGACATACCGGTGTTGAGTCACAGGTTACGGTTATCGGTAACGGTCAGTTCGGTGATGTTCGCGTCGGTGATCGACGTGAAGCGATCTTCGAACTTCGCAACACGGGATCGAGCGAGCTCGATATCAAGAGGGTGCCAACAGTGACGGCCCCCTTCAGTATCGTATCGATCACACCGACGTTGCCGACGAAACTTCTTCCCGGTGAATCTCTCATCCTGGTCGTTGCATTTGCGCCGACAACAGTTACGCGCTCGACGGCAACGTTGACGGCTGTTGCCGATTCGTCGGCACTAAGCTGTGCAGGCAGCGTTGATCTGCTTTTAGCGGGTACAGGTGTGATCTCGGACGTGTCACTTTCCTCGAACTCACTCACCTATTCCCCAACAGCGCCATGCGATAGCGCCCGGCAGGATGTGACGATTACGAACAAGGGGCGCACGGCGTTCAAGCTTCTTAGTCCGCCGGTAATCAACGGACAGAATCCTACATCATTCCGCTGGTCGGGTGGGCCACTGCGAGATACAACTCTCGCACCGGGCGAGTCGGCAAGGTACTCCGTGACATTCCTCGGAAGTCAGGGCCCTGACGGTGTGAAGACGGCAGTCCTTTCTCTGCGAACAGACGACCAGAGTATCGGCGTGATCACGATCAGTCTCAACGGACAACGCGCTTCGGCGGCTTTGGCTGGTCCACGCATTGTTGACCTTGGTCTTATCCGTGTGGGCACGTCAACGAGCTCGTCATTTATCTACACAAACAACTCGTCGCTTCCATTACGTGTTGTGTCGGCCACCGTTACCGGGGGAACACGTATCGGTGTGAGCCCCTCACAGACGGTCATCGATCCGGGACGCCAGCGTTCGTTTACCTTCACGTATACCTGCAAGGCCGAAGAAAACGTTGAGGACACCGTAAAACTTGCGATCGACCAGCCATGCATCGATACGATCTCAATCATTGTCCGTGCTCGCGGCGGCAGTGAACAGCTAAGCTCCTCGCAGAAGATCAACTTCGGTATTAAGAGCGAGTGCGCTAAGGGGCTTGATAGTGTCGTCTACGTCAACAGTGGTACCCTGCCGATCGAGCTTGTCGACGTTGCCGGTATCAGTGGCCCGGATGCTTCTGCATTCCGACTTCTCAACGCATCGGCCGTGACCGGACAGAAGCTTCAACCGGGAGAACAGCGAACGGTGCTGGTTGAGTTCGACCCAAGTTCCGCCACAGATGGTGTTAAAGTTGCCTACGTAACACTGCGTGCCAAGATCAACGATTCACTGGTGAACGTGATCTGCGAACTCAAGGGAGAGCGCCGTACATCGCTCTTCATTACGCCATCCACAATGGTGTTTGGTAAGGTAAGCATCACTTCGACGAGCTCGCAGAGTCTGATCTTCAGTAACTCGGGCAGCGAGCCCCTTGTTATCTCCGACATCTCGCTAATGGGCGGAGCTACAAGCGCCTTCCGCGTGCGGTCAAATCCGATCGTCCCGATGACCATACCTCCGGGCGGTGCATTCGAGATCTTCGTTGATTTCATGCCGAAGGGGCAGCGCACCTACATTGATGGCGTGATCATGAAACTCGATAGGCCATGTGCGGATACGCGAGTTCTCTCCCTGACGGGCTCGGGTGTTGTTGTGGTTGATGTTGAGGCATCTTTGCCGAAGATCATTGAATCTCCTTCACGGCGCGACCTGCGCATCCCGATCACAGCAAGCGTTTCGGGCGAGGCAACTCGTCTTGATAGCGCATTTTTCACGTTCCAGGTGAGGTACATCTCATCGATGTTCGCTCTGCGGGAGGTCATCGGTGGCGTGGTTAAACGACACGATGTGATAGGGGGCCTTGCCATCGTCGAGTTTGATGTGCTTCCGCGGTCGATCGAAGCAGGCGGAAGCATCGTGGCGGAGCTCCTGGGTGATGTGACGATCGGTCCGGTAGACTCGACAACCATGGTCTTTAAGACCGCAACGATCACGGCCCCCAACGTTACATCTCGTCTCACGACCAACGATGGCTGGCTTGTTGCCACGGTGTGCGAAGCAGGTGGTAAGCGACTTATCACCGGAGGCGGACGTCTGCGCGTTGCCGTGCAGCCGAATCCGGTCGTTGCCGATGGTATGGTTCTGACGGAGACCTATGAACGGGGCACGCATTCGCTGATTATCGTCGGCCTTGATGGTACGTCGATTGACGTCGCACGCTGGGAACATGACGCATCGAATCCCGTCAGAGAGCATCGCCTTCCCGCTGATATCATGACGTCGGGCTCGTACCAGATCATCCTCGAGACACCATCGCGCAGGCGTGTTCTTCCATTCACGGTGATTCGCTAACGTGATGCCAAGCCCCATTCAGTTTCTTCTTGGTGCGCTTGCTCTGCTCTCGATAACGGGGCAGGCACAGGAACTCTACGTTGATGAATCAACGCGTCAGACCATGGTGCTCAAGTATCGACTTGGCGGTTACGTGCACGGCGTGCAGTCGTTCCACATGGTCGATTTCGGCGCTCTGCCGGGAGTACTCTCATGTTGTGCGTCGTTCACGGGCGGATCCGCTACGTCGTTCTCGGGTGGTGTTCTGGGGGAGTTCCCGCTTGGAGATAAGCTCCGGATCGAAGCGCGTCTCGGTTTTACGTCGTTGTCGGGTGAGTTTACCCGCGACGAGAAGATCGGCAATGAACCGGTTCTGCAGGATGGCTCTGGGCCACGTCAGACCAGACGTGACGTGATGGTGCGTCACGACTTCACCTCGACAATACCACTGTTTACGATCGAGCCCTCACTGCTGTATTCCGTGAATGACCGCATTACCGCTCAGGCCGGTGTGCGCATGGGGATCATGGGCAGCACAACCTATACTCAGAAGGAAACTCTGATATCTCCGGAGGGGTACATCTTCCTGAACGGATCAACGATCCGAAATCAGTCAGAAGGCCCGATACCACTTGCCGCCGTACAGCAGGTTCATGCAATTCTCGGTGCGCGGTATGATCTCGTGAAGAAGAACTCGTATTCCATTTCGCCCGAGCTGCGCTATGCCCTTCCCCTTACCAGTATCTCGGATGTGAGCTGGGCAGTGCATGCCATTCAGCTGGGCGTGAGTGTGAGGTTCGGACTGTATCGTCCGATCGATGCGGTCATCGTGCGTGATACCATCTACAAGCGCGATACGTCAACGATCGTCCGACGGGGAATTACGGAGCCTCGTTTCGAGCGTGTTGAGGTCTCGATGGATGAATCCACACGTCGCGAAGGTGACAGCATCTTTGCAACAACAACGATCTCCGAGAAGTATCGCAAGGAGCTGCCCGCCCCGTTCGATCCGGGATTGAGCGTTCGCATTGTGGCAGGGGGCGATGCAGGCAAGGATGCCAAGCTCACTCGGATGCGCGTGGAAGAGCTTGATGTGATCGAAAACTATCCGATGCTGCCGCAGCTGTTTTTTGCCGAGGGTAGCAGCGATCTATCTAAGACCAAGCAGAGTCTTCTGTCCTCCGCGGAAGCGCCAGCGTTTTCGCTATCAATGCTCACGCGTGATCAGATCGGCGTCTATGCGAATCTGCTTAACGTCATTGGACAGCGCCTTACACAGGATCCAACATCAAAGATTACTGTTGCTGGATTTGGCAGCAATGTTGGTGCCGAACAGGGCAACCGCGAGCTCTCACGTGCGCGTGCTGAATCTGTCAAGTCGTATCTGACCTCTGTGTGGAAGATCGATCCGCAGCGTATCAGCGTCAAGGGTGGATTGCTGCCTGATCAGCCGGCAAACTCAACAACCCCAGAGGGACGAGTCGAGAATCAGCGTGTGGAGATCACTGCTTCTGCACCAGAGGTCCTCGAGCCGATTGAGTTTCGTGATAAGGACCTCATCGTATCGCCGCCGGTTATCAGCGTCGGTTCGGCCTTGAAGCAGGATGAGGACATTGCCAGCTGGACGCTTGTACTGGAACAGGCAGGACGTCTGCTGTATACCGCCAAGGGAGATGGCCCACCCGAGAACGTATCGTGGGATCCGGCCAAAGCGACGGCGCGTCCACGCAAGGATGATCCGATCGTGGCTCGCATTCGCGTACGCGACGATCGTGGGGCTAGCGTTGAAGCTTCAGACACTGTTGCTGTCGAATACGTCAACCTGCAAACGATGCGCGCACGTCAGGAAGAAGGGAAGATCGTTGAGCGATACTCGCTCATTGTGTTCGACTTCAACAGTGCTCAGCTGAATCCAGCCAATCAGCGGACCATGGACCGCGTCAAGGCACGTATTCAGCCGGATTCGCGCGTGCGGATTGTGGGATTTGCCGATAAGTCTGGTAATCCCGACTACAACCGCAACCTCGCTCGCAAGCGCTGTCTCGAGGTGCAGAAAGTTCTTGGTCTACCGGACGATCGTGTAACGCTCGAGCCGGTCGGCTCGGACCGGTTGATCTTCGAGAATGAGACACCGGAAGGCCGCTCATACTCTCGTACGGTTCAGATCGAACTCGTTACACCGATCCGCTGAGCCATTCATGCTGCAGTGTTCTGCACGCCCCCTTTCCCTTCTTCTCACGTTACTGCTGATTGCAGGTGCCGGCTGTACCAAACCTGGTGCGCCCGAGGGTGCGCTGCGCGAGGCAAAGGGTGGACGCTTCTATGGCGGCATCTACCGTCAGAACGAAACGGGTGAGATACGGACTCTTGATCCTGCGCAGATCAACGACATCACCTCGTCGCATGTCTCGATCAATGTGTACGATCAGCTCGTCCACTTCGATGCGAACCTGAACATGGTGCCGGGCCTTGCAAAGCGCTGGTTCGTTTCCGCAGATGGTCTAACGTATACCTACATCCTGCGTTCGAACGCGGTGTTTCACGATGACCCGTGTTTTCCGAATGGCAAGGGGCGGGCAGTCACCGCAGGCGACGTGCTGTACAGCTTTACGCGTATCTGTGATGTGAGATCGCAATCGCGCAACGACTCGTATTTCCGCGACAAGGTAGCGGGTGCTACCGAGTACTACCGCTCAACGCAGGAGTCCGCTCGCACGGGTCAGCCACCACGTGTGCGCGGGGTGCGGGGCTTCGAAGCACCCGACGATACCACCTTCATCATACGCATGACGAAGCCCTTCGCCCCATTCGAATACACCGTGACCCAAACGTCCATGGGCATCATCCCGCGCGAGGCGGTCGAACACTATGGCAAGGATTTCTTCCAGCACCCGGTGGGGTCGGGTCCGTTTCGGTTCGTGTCGTGGACGCCTGATCGCGATCTGATTCTTCAGCGCAGTCCCAGCTACTGGGATACCGATGAACACGGCAACCGCCTGCCGTATCTCGATGGAATTCGCTTTTCGTTTATCAAGGACGACAAGCTTCAGCTCCTCGAATTTGCTGCTGGAAATCTCGAAGAGAGCTATCGCATACCCAATGAGTTTTTTGCTGACATCGTTGACGAAAACAAGAATCCGAAGGGCAAGTGGTCGCGCTATCAGCTCCTGCATAAGACGGCGCTCGCAACGCAGTTCTATGGCATGGTCACCACCAAGGGCGTGTTTCGCGATTCGCGGGTCAGAAGAGCGATTAACCATGCCGTGGATCGCGTTCGTATCATTCGGTACGTTCTCAAGGGGCAGGCCTCGGGTCCGGCCCACCATGGACTTGTGCCACCGTCCATGCCCGACTACCAGTCGGACAGCGTCGTGGGGTACTCGTTCAACCCTGCACATGCGCGCGAGCTTCTTGCCGAGGCCGGCTATCCCAACGGTGCAGGTTTCCCGGAGATAACTCTGCAGCTCAATGCAGGGGGCGGGCGCAACGTCTCTATCGCCGAGGCCATTCAGGGCATGCTCAAGGAGCATCTCAACATCAGCATCAAGCTGCAGCAGGTGGAGTTTGCGCAGCATCTGTCGGATATCGACAAGGGCAAGGCGCCGTTCTTCCGTCTCGGTTGGGTGGCAGACTACCCAGACCCTGAGTCGTTGCTGAATCGCTACTACGGCAAGATCGTTCCGTCGGATTTCGAGGACTCGCCCAGTAACTCCCCACGGTATCGCAATGCTGAGTTCGATCGGCTCTACGAGCGGGCCATTACTACCACAGACCGTGCAGAGCGCATGCGACTCTACCGCATCGCCGAGCAGATCGCCATCAATGATGCACCAATGCTGTTGATCCTTAACGACGAAGACTATCGCTTTGTGCAGCCGTATGTGAAGAACCATCCGCACAGTTCCATGGACCGCACGAACCACCACCGCACATGGATGGTGCCGGTACGATAAGCCCCTTTCACCGAAGATCACCACGGAGAAGAACCATGTCGACAGCCCTTATTACCGGAGCATCCGGAGGAATTGGATATGAGCTTGCTCTCGAGCATGTGCGCCGTGGAGGCGATGTGATCCTCGTAGCACGCAGTGAGGATAAACTCCGTGAGTATCAGGCATCATGGGAGCCGAAGTACGGGGTGAAGGTACACGTCATTGGCATGGACCTTTCACAGCCCGGAAGCGCGCAGCAACTGTACAATGCCGTCACTGCAAAGGGGCTAACCGTGGATATCCTCATCAATAATGCCGGCTTTGGTCAGTATGGTCTGTTTGAAGAGAGCGATCTTGACCGTGCCATGCAGATGCTCGAGCTCAATATCGTTACACTAACAGCTCTAACGCGATTATTCACTGTCAATATGGTGCAGCGTCGATCTGGACGCATTATGAACGTTGCTTCAACCGCTTCGTTTCAGCCTGTTCCGCTTATGACGCTCTACGCTGCCACCAAGGCCTTTGTGCTCAGCTTTTCTGAAGCGCTCAACAACGAAG
>JBJTEQ010000182.1:0-2098 GCA_046092945.1 Kapaibacterium sp. (SeqCode) | reverse complement strand
ATGTCGTCCATCTGCTCGCCACTGTACTTGAGCGTGCCCCCGAAGACGGAGCCCTGCACATCGCGCACACGGCCCTGCGCACCTGCCCGGTACGTCCCGGACACGAGCACCATCACCAGCAAACACCCGCTCACCACACTGCGGAACATTCTGCTCACAACCACTCGCCAGCTTGTGGATAACATTGTGGATTACCGTGGGAAACAGAATCAAAAAGCATTCCAAACTTTACCATAATAGAAGCAGGCCTACTTCTGACAAGAGACGCAAGTCGTTGGAATTACTACATATAGAAAAACGCCCTTGAAGTTTGCTTCAAGGGCGTATTGTGGTTTTCGACTGTGGAAAGCGATGGATCAGGCCAAGGCTGTCAGAACCCGTTGGTTAACCTCGTCGACCTCGCCGATACCGTTGACGGAGGTGATGAGCCCCTTATCGGAGTAATACTCCAGCAGAGGAGCGGTCTCGTTATTGTACACATTCAGCCGATCGCGGATGATGTCTTCCGAGTCATCGGCACGTCCGCGCTGGAGCAGACGGTTGATGATCGTTTCATCGTCCACTTCCAGGTTGACCACGCGTCCGATGGAAAGCCCCTTGTTTGCGAGCAGCCCATCCAGGGCATCGGCCTGCGCACGGGTACGTGGGAATCCGTCAAGGATGCAGCCGGCAGCGAACTGCTCGCCGCTCATAGCTTCCTCGACGATGCGCGTTACCACCTCGTCCGGGACGAGTTTACCGGCATCGACGTATTCCTTGGCCAGCATACCAACAGCCGTCTGGTTCTTGATGGCCGCACGGAACGCATCGCCCGTACTCAGATGGGCAATGCCCAGCTTTTCGGCAAGAATTGCGGCCTGCGTGCCTTTGCCCACACCTGGGGCACCGAACAACACGAGTATCATTTCTCCCCCTTCATGCGAATGCAGCGAAAATACAACCTCAGAAGAACTCCGCCTCAAATGTCGAGGCATATGGGGCGGCGTATTTCCGCAGCACCTGAAGCGTAGCAGCAAAGTCCTTCGGAGGGGGCGCTTCGATGGTCATACTCTCCCCCGTATCCGGATGGTTGAACGTGATCCGTCGTGCGTGCAGCGTCAGCCTGTCGATGATCGCACGCTCGGTCTCCCCTTTGCTCACATTGTACCGACGCTTAATACTCGAGAGCAGAAAGGCCTGCGAGGTGCCGTAGTCGGCATCGACCAGCAGCGGATGTCCGATGGCCGAGCAGTGCACGCGAATTTGATGCTGACGTCCGGTAATGAGGTCACATTCAACGTGCGTTGCAAGACGGAACCGCTCCAGAACGCGCAGGATCGTGCGGGCTTCTTTCCCCTTTGCTGAGGGCTTCATCAGCCCCTTTCGACGGGAATCCGGTGCAATCGGGATATCAATTGTCATCTCATCACGGTCAACGATACCCGAGACGACGGCCTCATAGGTCTTCACAACGGTGTGATGTTCGAACTGATCGTTCAGGGCTTTATGGGCTTCCGGGGTAAGGGGCATAAGCATCACGCCCGAGGTTTCCCGGTCAAGCCGGTGCACCACATAGGCCGAGCCGAACTGTTCGCGGACCATGACCTTGACGCTTGGAAGCGTCTGGTCGTAGCGGTCTGGTATCGAAAGGAGTCCGGCGGGCTTATTCACCACCACCAGCGACGCATCAGCGTGCAGGATCTCCAGGCGTGGTTTCTTGTTCATGCCGAGCGCCTTTGGGCCGCCGTTACGGTATTACGCAGCAGCATGGCACGCGTCATGGGTCCAACCCCACCTGGAACCGGCGTAATCGCCGAGGCCACGTCGGCAACCTCATCATAGAGCACATCACCGGCCAGACGCGAGGTGCCATCCGGCAGCTCGATGCGGTTAATGCCCACATCGATCACCACAGCCCCCTGCTTTACGTGGTCACGCGTGATGAGTCCATGCACGCCCACGGCGGAGATCAGAATATCGGCCCGACGCGTATGCTCGGCAATGTCGGGTGTGCCTGTGTGGCAGAGCGTTACCGTGCAGTTGCCCTGGGGACGTTTTTGAGCAAGGAGCATGGCAAGGGGCTTGCCGACGATGTTACTACGTCCGACCACCACTGCAT
>JBJTEQ010000181.1:0-3618 GCA_046092945.1 Kapaibacterium sp. (SeqCode) | reverse complement strand
GGAAACAGATCACCGGAAGGGAAAACTTCTCTGCCATCTGCAGAAGGCGGTAGGCCTTGCGGTAGCCCTCCGGATTGGGCATGCCGAAGTTGCGGTGGACGTTGGTCTTGGTGTCTCGCCCCTTTTGATGTCCGATAACTACTACGTGCCGACCCTCAAACGTAGCCAGGCCGCCGACAATGGCCGGATCGTCCCGGAAGGTGCGGTCGCCATGCAGCTCGACGAAGTCCGTAAAGCAGTGCGTGATGTAATCCAGCGTGTACGGACGATCCGGGTGACGCGCGATCTGCACACGCTGCCAGCGCGTAAGGTTGCGATAGATCTCACCACGGAGCAGCTCCACCTGCTGCTCAAGTTCTTCGATCTGCGGCTGAATATCCAGCGTATCAGTTAGCCCCTTCATCTCCTCGATCTTCTTCTCGAGTTCGAAGACGGGCTTCTCAAATTCAAGAGCGGTTGTCGTTGGCACGGTGTCGCCAGAATAGATGTTTCAAAATGATCTCCACGTCGAGCGCAAGGGTATACGCATCCACGTAGTAGTCGTTGAGCTGTGCTGTAGCCGAGGCCGACAGTGCCTTCGGACGAGAGATGTGCACAAGACCAGTTATACCGGGCTTGCCACTTGTCCTTACCACACCGTCCGACCACAGACCAACAATGCTCATGCGTCCGGTCAGAACCTCCCACCAGGGTCGGAGCGCCTGACGTACGCGGGGCAAAATTAGAGCCACTGCCGAGAGCGTCAAAACCACCAAGGCCACGAAAAAATCAACCAGGCGCTTGACCATGCGGTTTCGGAAGCGTAAAAGGGGCGCAACAGTAACGGTTGGCTCAAGTCCGGCAACATCATTGATGATGCGCGCCGTGACCACGTCATCGTAGTCCTGAGCAATGTGAAACCGAGCCCGGTAGGATGATGATGCCATCATGAGGTTCATCACCCTATCTCTCGGAATCGCGTTATCGGTCAGGATCACCTCATGAGCGCCCGTAGCATCGAGAATGCGTCCGAGGTACGACGTATCTCCAAGCACCGTCAGCCCGTCAAAGGACCGCTCACTGAACGGTTGCGTAGCAACCACACCCACGACATCGGCCTTGCGCCGCTCGGCGCTTCCAAGTGCCTCGGCAAGGCGCGCTGTGTGCTCGTTCAGACCGACGAGGATGATCCGACGGGTTCTGCTGCGCCCCTTGGCATCAAGCCATGAGGTGATGGCCCGGGTAATGGCAAAGAGGACACCACTCAGACCCATGGTCATCAAGAGCACACCGCGACTGAAGCCGAAGTCTTTGAAGAAATACGTCAGCGATGACAGCACAAAGAACGTCGTGAGTAGCCCCACGGCACTGCGCCGAATCGTCGGACGATATTCGACGTATTCCCCGACTGCAACGAGTGAAAGCGTGCTGATGAACGTGATCATGATCGGCACGATGGGATAGGCGTAGTCGGGGAACCCGAACGGACGCTCGAAGCGCACCGTTGTGGCAACCAGCAAAGACCCGTTCACGCAGAGCATGTCCACGATCCACGTGAGCAGCTCAATGCGACGCCGTGCAAGACGTGCCATCACCGATCGCATGCTGATGCCAAGGCGAAGGAAAGCCAGAAACACGCGCGATCCGCCGAAATGCTTACGAGCAAAAATTTCCATGGCCTCGTAAAACACCCGCACTTCATTGAGCGATGAGCGTTTGGTGCTCTCGCCCTTGTAGTGAATGATGCTGGTCTCGTGCACGTAATGAACCTCGTGCCCAGCCTGCTTGACGCGGTAACAGAGGTCGATGTCCTCTCCGTACATGAAGAACTGCGGATCAAAACCACCCAGACTGCGAATGAGATCAGTGCGCCCCATCATGAAGGCACCAATCAGCGCATCCACGGGGTAGGTCTCATCGATCGATCGGTACATGAGGTTATAGCCCGAGAAGATCTTCACCGAGGGGAACATTGCCTGCAAGCCAAAGAGCTTGCAGAACGACGCCCAAGGCGTAGGAAGCCCCCTTCGGCAGGCCACCTGAAACGATCCGTCAGGGTTGAGAACCTTGCAGCCGGCCATGCCGACGCTTGGGTGCGCATCAAGGTAACGCACCATCGACGAGAGCGACTCGGGACCGATGATCGTGTCGGGATTCAGAAACAAAACAAAGCGCCCACGGGCTGCCTTGAGGCCAACGTTGTTGGCACGGCCAAAACCAATGTTCTCCGGCAAGGCATGCCACTGAACGTGCGGGAACCCCGGGCGAAGGTCATCGACGCTTCCGTCAGAGGAGTTGTTATCGACAACAATGATCTCTGCGGCAAGGGGCTTGCAGGCCTCATCGAGCGAGCGCAGACACTGCAGCAGGTAGTCCTTGACGTTGTAATTCACGATGATGACGCTGAGGTCGATCACACTCGCGCTCGATGTCAGCCCATCAGTCATGCCTTAGCGCTTCCCGAAGGAAAAGATCGTCCCGAGCTTGAGCTTCCAGACCAGAAACGCGGCTTCGTACACGATGTTCTTACTCATCTTCGACACACCGCTCACGCGGTCCGTGAAGACGATCGGGATCTCATTGATGCGCGCGCCCCCTCGCCAGGCCTTGTAATTCATCTCGATCTGGAAGGCATATCCGTTGGAGCGGATCTTCGTCAGGTCGATCCCACGAAGAACCTTTGCACGGAAACACTTAAAGCCCCCTGTCGCATCGGCAATCGGCATGCCGGTGATGATGCGAGTGTAGAGATTAGCAAACCAGCTCAGCAGCAGTCGGCTCATTGGCCAGTTGATCACATTCACGCCCTGGATGTATCGAGAACCGATGACAAGGTCGCACTCGACTACCGCATCAAGGAGTCGACGGGTATCCTTCGGATCATGCGAGAAATCGGCATCCATTTCCATGATAAGCTCAAACCCATGCTCAAGGGCATAGGCAAAGCCAGCACAATAGGCAGTGCCAAGCCCCATCTTGCCGGCCCGCTCAATGATATGGATGCGCTCATCGGACGTCATACGATCGCGAACAAGACGCGCCGTACCATCCGGAGAGCCGTCGTCAATGACCAGGATATGCGACTCCGGGATAACGCCATGCAGGGCGTCGATCATGCGGATGATGTTCTCGCTTTCGTTGTACGTCGGTATGCAGACAATGGTCTTCACGCCTTGCCGTGTCCTTTCAGCATCACGAACACCGTGCGCACCATGATCTCCAGATCAAGCTTGAACGACATGTTCTCGATGTAAAAAAAGTCGTATCGCAAACGCTGCTGTATTTCTTCGAGTGATTCGGGGTTCGACTTGGCCTTCACCTGCCACCAGCCTGTTACGCCTGGGCGTACCTTGTGGCGACGTCGATAATACGGAAGCATGGCCGTAAACTTTTCAACGTAAAAGGGCTGCTCTGGACGCGGCCCTACGAGTGACATTTCACCCTTGAGCACATTCCAGAGCTGTGGGATCTCGTCAAGGTGCGTCTTGCGGATGAACTTGCCGAATGGCGTTACCCGTGGATCGTTCTTGTCGGTCCACGTCGGACCGCGCTTTTCGTCAACCGTCATAGATCGGAACTTGGCCATACGGAACACCCGGCCGTTGCGTCCAACACGGTCCTGAACGAAGAACATCGGAC
>JBJTEQ010000180.1:0-10329 GCA_046092945.1 Kapaibacterium sp. (SeqCode) | reverse complement strand
GAACGCTTGGAAATCAAGAAGTACAACCCGTTCCTGCGTCGCCACACGGTCCATCGTGAGATTCGCTAAGGGGCTCTCCCCTGCTCGACAACGCAATCTTCCTACGAACGGCATTGGTCTAACGACCGATGCCGTTTTTTCGTTGTGGGAATCCGTGTGTCGTTTGGGCGTGGAGGGGCGACCACATTTACATGAATTTGGGCGAGCACATAGGGTCGCCCCTACGTGTAACTCGTCACTCGTCACTTGTCACTCCACACTCGCCCCTACTTCGACGTTGTTATTCTCGACAGCTTATCGGCAACGGCCGAGGCGAGGTCGATGCCGCGAGCGTTGGCGTAGTTCATGAGGGAGATAAAGACGTCGGCGGCTTCGTCGTTGACGCGGTCCATGGAGATGTCTGCCCCCTTCCAGAGTTTCTTTTCGAGGTTCGCAAGCTCGCCGGCTTCGCCGCAGAGCTCAAGGCAGAAGAACTCGGGTGGGCGTGCCACAAAGCACGCGTTCTGGTAGGCATCGAATGCCTCCTGCACAGACACAACATTCGCAGAGACCACCGACTGGAGCTCGGTGCAGAGGGGATGCAGAGTGTTACTCATCGTCGGATGGGGGTTCGGCCGGACCGCTTTCGCGCATACGGTAGCCGACGCCGCGGATGCTGTGAATAAGTTGTGACTGTCCCGGACGTTCGATCTTTTGGCGAACGCGTTTGATGTATACGTCGATGATATTCGACTCGGGATCGAAGTCGTGCTTCCAGACGTGCTGCATGATCATTGAACGCGACAGGATCCTGTCCTTGTTGCGCATCATGTATTCCAGCAGCGCATATTCCTTGGTGGTGAGCTCGATCTCCTTCTCGGCCCGGTATGCATAGTGCGTTACCAGATCAAGTGTCAGGTCGGCGCACTGGAGCTTGGTCGTTTTTTCTGTGGATGACCGGCGCAGAATTGACCGCAAACGCGCGGCCAGCTCCTCGAAGTGAAAGGGCTTTGCCAGGTAGTCATCGGCGCCAAGGTCAAGACCCTGCACCCGGTCCTCGGTGGTTCCCCGCGCCGTGAGCATGATCACCGGCACGGCAAGACCCTCCTCGCGGATGGATCGCAACACCGAATACCCGTCGAGCTTTGGGAGCATGACGTCTAACACCACAGCGTCAAAGACGTTATTGAGGGCAAGATTGAGTCCGGCCTCGCCATCGGCTGCCGTTTCCACGATGTAGCGCTCCTCTTCAAGACCGCGCTTGATGAAGCTCGCAACCTTGCGTTCGTCTTCAATTACCAGAATCCGCATACGGCAAAATACGACGGGGCGTATCTTCGCCGCCATGAAATGGAGCAGCGTCATCGGCCAAGACACCGTGCAGGAGATCCTGCAGCGATGCATCGTCCAGGGCCGCATCCCACAGGCCATTCTTCTGAGCGGTAACGACGGCTTCGGGACGATGGCACTGGCGATCGAGTTTGCCCGCACGGTCAACTGTTATCAGCCCCTTGTCGATGGACAGTCAATCGCTCCATGTGGCTCGTGCCAGTCCTGCACGCAGGCACGCACGATGCAGCATCCCAACATCAGCATCGTCTCTGCCCTGCCCACAGGCAAATTGGAGGGGACTGATGAACTCCGCAAGGAATGGATCGACGGACTCTATGACCTTGCGCGCGAGCTGGGACAGAATGGCTACGCACCAACACGGATGGAGAATGCCAACGAGATCCGCATCGTGCAGATCCGCGAACTGAATCGTCAGCTCTCCCTGTCGATGACGCAGCGTGGACGTCGTATTGCGATCATCGCCAATGCCGAGGATATGAACGTCAGCACAGCCAACGCCTTTCTCAAGACGTTGGAAGAGCCCCATGGCGATACGACGATCATCATGACGACGTCCCGACGCGACCGACTGCTGCAGACGATCATCTCCCGATGTCAGGTGATCACGGTTCCGGCACTGGATGAATCCACGATCACCGATGCGCTTGTAAGCCGCGGTAATCATGACCGTTCGGAAGCGCAGATCGCTGCGTCGCTTTCGCAGGGCGACGTCATTACCGCCGAGGCGTTTCTTTCGGATGATGTTCGCAGCATTCGCGATGGTGCGGTTGACCTCCTCCGCACAGCCCTGCGCGGCAAGGAGATGCGTCCGGCGCTGACGGCCGCAGTGCACGAGATCACCGGTACGCGCGATAGGGCCAGGTGCATTGCCGTCTGCAATGCCCTTCTGCTGTGGCTGCGCGATGCCTATGCCCTTGTGGCAGGGGGCTCATCAGCCCGCATCCTGAATGTGGACCAGCAGGAGCCCCTTGAACGATTCGCCTCCTCATTTGCCGCAGCTGACTTTGATGCAGCCTATCAGGCGCTTGAACGGGCTGTCCGCGATATCGACCGGTTTGTTCCCCCACTGATCGTAATGCTCACAACGATGATGGAACTGCGCACAACGTTTCTTCAATCACGCACGCGAGCCTAGCGTCCTGCGCCAACGCAGTGCGTTGGCACGCAGCAGATCTCATACCCCGGCACATCACACCAGAGAACGTCTCCCTGCAGTGACCACCGGGCATCGACCGCTACGGCGCGGATGGCAGTATGCTGTAGGTCAAAGCACACGCGACGCTGTTCACCGGAGGTGTTCAGCACGACGACAAGTCCCCGGGCTGTGCCGTTAGCCTGTCGATGAAACGCAACCACGGCGGCATCATCACACTTCAGAGCGTCAACTCGGTCATCATCAGTGAAGCACCTCACGACATCGTATGACTGACGTATCTCGACTACGCGGCGGAACCGGGCAAGATTCTCCGAACCTGCATCCCATTCCAGCGGAACGTCGCTGAACAACGCCAGCTCCGTGGCGGGCCATTGCGCTATCTGTTCCAGGGTGAATCCAAGACCAGTATTCATGGGACGTGTTTCGCCGAGTTCCATACCGGCAACAATGCACGGCGCGGACTTCGGAAGCAGACTCATAAACATCCATACGGATGCACAGGCCCGCTCGTCGATTCGCGAAGCAAGCCGTGGAGTATTGTGAGATTCGCCCCATCCCATATAGCCGATTGGCACATCGAATGCGGCAACACGCTGAACAAATCGACGCAACCCTTCGGCACTATGTCCATCAAACGGCAGGTATCCAGTCACAATCGAAAAGCCGTCGTTCAGCGAGGCAGCATCGAGATGAAAGTTCTCCTCGATCATCACGGCATCGGGGTTCTCGTGACGTGCCTCGGCAATAATCCTGCGTCGAAGCGATGACGGCAGTGCATGCCCCATGTCGATCATTGCCCCATCGTTTCCGAGCGAGCGCATCTGCGTTGGAATAATCGCTGCGATGGTATTCCACAGTCCGGTGTTTTCCAGGTCGACACTATCCATCCGCTCGTCAAACATGCGGATGGTGTTATACGCCATGTACGGAAAGTCAGGATGATGATGAAGTCGCAAGTACGTTACATCCGACCATGCCGGCTGCGGATCATCGGGAGGCCAGTCGGCAAATGCGCCGGGAATGCGCACGTGCTGTCCGTCGGCCAGCGTGCCGGTCCAGCCCGATGCGTCGCCGTGATGCTCTTTAGGGGGCTCGGTAAACTGACGTTGATACTCTAATGACGGCTCCGGCAGGTTGGAGCGCGAGCCCCCTTCTACCTGAGTGATGATCGCTTTGCACTGCGCGTCAGAAAACACCGGAGCAGCAAAGGTGTCGGCCTTATCGGCATGGATCCAATAGAACCATTCGGGATGATCCTCGGCTAAGGCGCTGTCGAGACTGGCCGTGCGGAGTACCACTTCCGTGATGACCTTCATACCCATTCGATGCGCTGCCTCCACAAACGCCTGCGCCTGCTCCTGCGCCGACATCTCGAGAAGGGGCTCAGCAAGCCCCGGCTCAATGGCAAAGGGATTCCGCACACTGTACGGCGAGCCGTGAGTTCCCTTCTGACCCACGCTGCCAAGTTCGTTGATGGGCAGAAGAAGAATCGTACCGATGTTGATGGATCGCAGATACGGCAGCAGTGCGATCAACTTGAGAAAGGTCCCCGTTGTGCGCCAACCAGCCCGAAGTGCATCGGGACCGTGGTCGTATGATGTTACATGACGAACCAGGGCATTGTAGATCACTCCGGTGGACGGTGCATTCCGCGCCTGAACCGCTGGCCTGGCAAGAATGCCATCCACGACAGACAGAAAGTACCGCGCTGCGGAATCCTCCGTGCGATACTTCTCATCACCGACCCAAGCGCCGGGAACTCGATAAGCCGTCGGCGGGAAGCGGTCGAGCCGCGCAAGCTCCTCGCGCAGACGTTCCAAAACCGGCTTCATCCGGCGTCCTGCTCGGGATGGAAGTAGGCGTAGATCTTGTCTGCCTGCGCCCGCGTCACAACCGTCATCAGCTGCTCTATCGATGAGCCACGCACGGCATCCACGGACCCGAGCGTGGTGAGCAGTGATGTGGCTGTTTTCTGGCCGATGCCTGGAATGGATGTGAGTTCGGTCTGTAGGGTCCTCTTCGAGCGGAGAATTCTGTGATACCGCACCGCAAAGCGGTGCGCCTCATCACGGACCTGCTGCAGCAGCCGAAGGCTGGCGCTGGTCTTTGGCATGTAGAGTGGCGTGCTGCTCTTCGGCACGAATACTTCTTCGAGACGCTTTGCAAGCCCCACAACAGTGAACTTGCCCTCCAGCCCTAGTGCAACGATCACCTCCATTGCATGCGACAACTGCCCCTTTCCACCATCAATGACCAGTAGGTCCGGATAGACCACCTCGCGCTGCTCGCCCTTTTCATCGAAGGGGGCGAAGCGACGCGAGAGGACTTCCTTCATCGCCTCGAAATCATCGTTGCCGGCAAGAGTGCGCAGCTTGTAGTGTCGGTACTCGGATTTGCGTGGCTTGCCATCAACGAATACCACCACCGATGAAACGTAGTCCGTTCCTTGGATATGCGAGTTGTCAACGCAGTCAATGCGACGCGGCAGACGGTCCATGAGAAGATCCTTCTGCAGAGCCAGAACCGCCTTGGATACGGTCTGATCTTTCGCCGCCTGCTGCGAGAGGACTTCCTTCAGGAGCACGTCGGCATTTTGTTCGGCGAGGGCAACAAGCTTTCGCTTGTCGCCGATCTTGGGAATGGTAACGTCAACACTCCCGCCCCGACGCGTCTGCAGGTACTCGGAAACAACATCGGCTGATTCGATCTCGAACGGCAACAGCACCTGATCGGGAACCGTGTCGGCGTCGATGTACCAGCGTTCGATCGTCGTTGCCAGCAGCTCTTCGTCTGACCGTTCCCGAACACCCGTGATGATGTAATGGCGCTTACCGACAAGCTTGCCGTCACGAATGGTCAGCACCAGCGTGCAGGCCGTGGCCTCGGACCGGGCCAGGGCAAACACATCCTGATCGCGGTTATCGGACGTCAGAACCTTCTGCTTGGATGAGTACGACCGCAGACGCTCAAGCCGCTGGCGTACGACCTCGGCGTCTTCGAACCGCAGGTCCTCTGCCAGCTCGTGCATACGATCATTGAGCTGCGCCTCCAACTCCTTGGTGCGCCCCTGCAGTATCTGCGTTGCCTGACGGATGTAGTCGTTGTAGCGGACGGCCGAGATAAGACCCTCGCACGGGCCGTCGCACTTCTTGATGTGATAATCCAAGCAGAGCTTCCAGCGGTGTTCGGCTACTCCCTGCTCTGTGAGCGGAAAGTCGCAGGACCGAAGTGGAAAGACCGATCGCAGCGTCTTGAGAAGATGGTACAGATAGGTACCATCGGTATACGGACCGAAATACGTGCTGCCGTCCTTGATCACCTGACGCGTCTTGAAGACCCTCGGAAAGGCCTCCTTGGTGATGCGGATAAACGGATACGACTTGTCGTCCTTGAGCAGAATGTTGTACTTGGGTCGATGCTGCTTGATGAGCGTATTCTCGAGGATCAGGGCTTCGACCTCGGTATCTGTGACGATGAACTCGATATCGTGGATCTTCCGCATCAGGGCCGCCGTCTTGGCATCCACCGGACGTCCCTCCTGCACATACGAGCGAACGCGGTTGCGCAGGTTCTTGGCCTTTCCGACGTAGATGATCGTTCCTTCGGCATCCTTATGCAGATACACCCCCGGACGCGTCGGCATACTGTCGGCCAGGGCCTGCAATTGGGATCGTTGCGTATCGTTCTGGGCGTCACTCATGAGAGCGCAAAACTACGGCAAATGCAATGCTGGGCTGGCTCGGTTGCTATATTGGTCGTAGCACCAATACGGGAGTGTGATATGGGGCAGGCACGTGCCACGTCCGGATCCATTGAAGAGATCGCCAAAGAGCTGAAAGATGCCGCATGGTTCATCGGTCAGCGGGTCATCAACCGCGAAGAGGTCATTGAACAGGCGTTCTGCGCCCTGCTTACCGCCGAGCATCTTCTGCTGCAGAGCCGCACGGGCGTTGGCAAATCGCTTCTTGCCGAGCAGATCTTTTCGATGTTCGAAGGGGCTCGCCTGTTCCGCGTGCAGGCCAGTAAGGAGCAGCAGCCGGATACGTTCTTCGGTGGACTCGATCTCGAGCAGCTTAAAGGCGGTCGCATCATCCACAACACTCAGGGCTCACTCGTCGAGAGCGAATTCGGCTTCATCGACGAGATTTTCGATGCGAACGACTTCACGCTCCGCGCACTACTCTCTCTGCTGAATGAACGACGCCTCATACGCGGACTTCAGGATGTCAGTTCGCCCCTTCACTCGGTGATTGCCGCCACGAACTACCTGCGCATTAGCGAGGTTACCGAGGCCCTCTTGGACCGATTTCTGTTCAAGGCGGTGATCCTCCCGGATAAAGATCCGTTCGTTCAGTACCAGATCTCGCAGCGCTATCTCGTGCACGGCGGCAAGCCCGCCGAGCCAACCAAGCGCATTTCCTTTGCCCGTCTGCACCATATGCATTCGATCATTACGGGCAGAAGCGAGGAGCTATCTATCAGTGTTTCCAACGAGATGCTGTATTTCACGAACATTGTCATCCGCCATTTCGAGTTCCTGCGCAACCGACAAATGCATGAACAGGTCAAGTCGGGCAGCAGTAAGGACTTCTACATTTCCCCTCGGACGCAGGCCAAGTCGCTGGATCTTCTTCGAGCGCTTGCGCTTCTAAAGGGGCGGAGCAACGTTGTCCACGACGATGCCAGCCGACTGTATTTCATCTTCTCAACGGTGGGGCTACCGGAAGAGATCGCGCTGTTCAAGAAAGCCTATACAACGGTACTGAATTCTCTGACGGCGTCGCGCGGATTCGATCAAGTGACCATGCTCCTTGACTACTCGCACCTTCTGCAGGAGATCAAGGAGAACCCGGCACAGATGCTTCGCCCCCTATCGCAATTTGCCGATGCACCTGTGCGACGTACGTTGTTTGAGTGGATCAAAGAGCGATTCGGTGCCGAGCAGCCGCAGGATCAGAACCGCAAGATCCTTGAACAGTTCCTTGTCGATCTTGTTCCGGTCTGCGATGAGGTCCGCGAGCTGAAGCACTCAGTAGAACTTGCCCTGCAATCGACGCTGATCACCGTGGAACGGGAACTGCAGCGTCTGGAGCAGTCGTGACATGTCGCGCTCCGTCCTTGAGACTTCATCGTTCTTTTCCCAGATGGAGGAGTTTGGCTTCTTCGACACCGTAGAGGAGCACCTCCCGGATGAGTTCACGATCATCTATGAGATCGCACGGATCCTCGAGGACACTTCTCATGCCATATCAAGTGCACTGGCACCGATCCTTGAGCTGAACGACCCGCTGGCCGAGCGCGACAGCATCGACACGATTGTTGTGCCGCATGTGCCGGAAGCGAAAGAATACGAGGCTGATCTCATCACATCGGTGAGTGAGATCCGCTACATCTACCCGGCACAGCATCTTCTGCCGGAAACGGTCTTCCTGCGCAAACTTGCTGAGCGCTCGCTCTGGATGCCCCGACCAAAGCAGGCGCGCACATATGCCTACCAGACCGAGTCGGACCGTTTTGCTCCCGATGATCGCAAGCAGAAGGTCTACATCCTGTTCGACACGTCGAACTCAATGCAGCATCACTACCGCATTCATCTGGCAAAGGCTATTGTGTACTTGTTCCTTCGCCAGAATCAGCGCGAACTGGGCACGATCTTTTTCCGGACGTTTGATCTGCAGATCGGTGAACTGATTACGGCGCGGGACATTCCATCCTATGAGCACCTTATCAGCACGGTCATGCACATCAAGGCCGTTGGCAAAGGAACGGTGCTTCAGAAGGCCTTGCAGACGGCCATTGACGATATCGCCCATGAGAGTCAGCTGAGTCACGCCCAGATACTTGTTGTTACCGACGGCGTAGCTCATATCGATCTTGATCACCTCAAATCTCAACTCGGCGGACAGATCACGATCAACACCGTGAAGATCGGTAGCGCCCGACTCCAGGTGGACAGCGTGGTGGTCGAGGGGATGGTAGCATCATCCAACTCACCCGAGGCCATGCGCATTCGTGAGCTCTTCAAACATCGTCGGGATCTCGAGAGTCAGCTCGGAGCAACCTCCGGCAAGCTCCGTCAGGACTCTCTCCGCTCGCAGATCGATCACATGCAAAAGCAGATCGACCAGCTCACAAGCAGGTATGGGGCTACCCTTGCCGAGCACTATGGCGACGAGATTCGACGCCTGAGCACGGTGTACGTGAACGTCGACGACATCGAAGCGCAGGAAATGTTCTCCCTCCCTGAAGAGAAGGTTGCGCAGTTTGAGGAACTTGCTGAGTCACTTCTGGAAGCTCTACGATCAGAGCGACAGGTCGAAGACATCAAACGTGCGGCTATTCTGTACGACCACTTGATTATGCTGATGCGCTACAACAAGATCGATGCGAGCCGATTTGAGGATGCTGCCAAGGAGCTCGAAAAGATGCTCGACCACATCCTCAACAAGCCGTCGTCGAGCAGCGACGACATGCCGATCAGCGAACTCGAGCGAGCACAGCTTCGTAACATGCTGGACAGCAGTAGCGTCGCATCCAAGATGTCCCTCGCGCTCCTTCTGAGGATCCTCTGGCTGAAGCTCGTGCGGGCCTGGCGCACACGCCGACAGTTGCGGACGTTCCGCTCTCTGCGCGGCCGGGGATTTGTCGGACGAGGAAAGAAATAGTCCGTGCGTTATGGGGTCACGGAAGCTCTACCAACCGAGTGATATTCGAAGCCCCGTTCCTGCATGTCGTCCGGATGGAACATGTTGCGACCGTCGAAGATTATTGGCGCTGAAAGTTCCTTGCGAATACGGGCAAAGTCTGGGTCACGGAACTCCTGCCACTCGGTAGCAACGATCAGAACATCTGCCCCGCTGAGAGCACTATAGGCATCTTCAGCGTATGTGATGCGGTCTCCGATAACCTTGTGCGTGGTTTCGCGTGCCTCGGGGTCGAAGGCCACAACCTGAGCCCCCTCCGAAAGTAGGCGGTCGATGATCACAAATGACGGTGCTTCGCGAACATCATCCGTGTCGGGTTTGAATGCCAACCCCCACAGGGCCACACGCTTGCCAGAAAGATCACCGTCGAAACGTGCAACAACGCGTCCCGTGAACCGGCGCACCTGGTGGTCGTTTACGATCTTGGCCGCCTTGATTACCTCGAGTGGGGTTCCGGCCTGGTCGGCCGCATGGATGATGGCTTTGACGTCCTTCGGGAAACAGCTACCACCGTAGCCGATGCCGGCATACAGAAAGCGACTTCCAATGCGGGGATCAATCCCGATCCCAACGCGAATATTCTCGATATCGGCACCAACGGCTTCACAGTACTCCGACAGGTCGTTCATGAAGGAGATCTTGGTGGCCAAGAAGGAATTGGCTGCATACTTGGTAACCTCTGAGCTCTTCTCATCGAACACCAGCAGCGTTGCTCCCCTGTCGGTAAAGGGTCGATACAAACTCTGCATCCATTCTGCTGCTAGGGGGCTACTGGTGCCCACAACGATCCGGTCAGGACGCATAAAGTCCTCAACCGCAAAGCCCTCGCGCAGAAACTCGGGGTTACTTACGACGTCAACACGACGCGTCGGCGCAACACTGTCAAAAATGCCCTGAACAAGTGCTGCAGTCCCAACAGGTACGGTGCTCTTGTTGACCACGATGCGAGGCTGGGAGACGTCAAGTTCATTCAGCAGTTCAGCCACATGACGCGAGGCCGACATGACCATTTCCAGATCTGCCTGGCCGTCCTTGCCGGGCGGCGTCGGAAGGCAGAGCATCAGGATGTCACACTCCTTTACTGCAAGCGTAAGATCGAGCGAAAACCTGATCCGGCCTTCGCGGATGGTACGGTTG
>JBJTEQ010000179.1:0-18306 GCA_046092945.1 Kapaibacterium sp. (SeqCode) | reverse complement strand
GTCTGGAACGTCATCGCCATTGGGCGATACGGCGCAGGACCGGCGTCGGAAGCACACCGGCTTACGTTGTTTTCTACTGCCCCCTTGAAGCGTCCAGCAACAGCAAACCCCAAGGGTAGCGGGCATCCGTATGACACCAGCTTCATCAGCTTTACCTGGACGCAGGTGCCGGATGCATCGCGATACCGTGTGCAGGTTTTTCGTCAGGATGCACCTCGCACGGCACTCGTTGATTCCTCTGTCATCTCGGCTGTTGTTCGATTGCGTGGCTTTGCCCCGTCAACGTCATACTTCTGGCGGGTAATGGCCTCGAACGATCGTGCCACGAGTCAATGGTCGGATACGGCGCGCTTTACAACGAACTCCCTCCCAGGTAACACGGGTCTGCATCCGACATTCCCGGAAATGGATGCCCGGAATGTGCCAACGCAAGGAGAACTTCGGTTCACGGTCTCCGAGTCCTACGTCGCCTATGAGATCGAACTTGGCACCGATCCCGAGTTCAAAGAAAGCGTGCAGACGGTCATCGGCACTCCCACCGGGACATCTGCCTACACTGGTCTCAAGGAACGCACTCAGTACTACTGGCACGTCGTTGGTACAACGAAGGCCGGACCTCGCCTGACCGGGCCGACTTCAGCATTCACGACGATTGATCCTGCGACAGATGTCAGCGATGAAGTACCGAACGGATCACCTATTCGTGTCCTGGCCCATCGATCAGGGATTACCGTGACGGGAGTTATCCCACAACATTCGCTTTGCAGTATTTACGATGTTCTCGGCCGCCTGATTGCAACTAAACCGCTCGTTTCGGGTTCTTTGTGGGAGCTCGATCAGCCCCTTTCCGAAGGCGTCGTTGTTGTGGTCATCACCACACCGCAAGATGTACCCCTTTGGAAAGGGGCTCTTCTTATCAGCCAATAAGACAAAAATAGAGAGCCTCCCTCACCATTGCGGTGAGGGAGGCTCTTTCTGTTTTGGGTTGAGTCGACGTTCGTTAGAACGTATACGTCAGTCGTCCTTGAATCATCCGTCCGATCGCAGCAGCACCGATGAATTGCTGTACCTGATGATCCAGCAGGTTCGTGGCTGATACGTTCAGACTCAGTCCATCAACACCAGGGATCGAGTACTGTGCCGTAAGGTCAAGCATGTTATAAGAGTTTACGTCTCCTACGTACACACCCGAATTCATGCGGAAGCCATCAACCCAGCGCCACTGCAGACCAATGTTCAGACCAAGGTCTGCATTGCGGTGCATGATACCAAGTGATGACTTGTACTTCGGAGCATTGAGTGCAATCGTGTCCGTTCCTGCACCGTCACCAAGGTCTTCACCGGCAAAGACGTTTTGGCTCATGTATGTCGCAGAGCCGCTGATAGCCCAGCTCGGCGAAAGCTCATACGTGAAGGACATGTCACTACCGAAGTATGAAAGCTGACCGTAGTTGCGATAGGCAAGAAGAATATCGCCCTTGTGTGGCGTTTCGTTTGGAGAGACAGTACCGATCGGCACGCTGGCGTATGCTGCGCAGACAGCATTCGCATTTGCTTCTGCCTGTGCTTCTGGCAGGCCCTGCTGCATGAGAGCGCCCTTGACGATCGGCTTGAGGTACGCGGTTACATCAGCGGCATTCAGGAAGACGTTCGGCGTAACGACCTTGAGTGGCGAAATGAAATCCGTCACCGTTGACTGATAGACATCGACCGCAATGCGAAGCTTATCCGTGACCTTACCCTGATATCCAAGCTCGATGGTCTGGGTACTTGTCTGACGAAGCTTTGCAACATCAAGAACTGCCGCATCAGCCGTTGGAATGAACGTCCGGTTGGTCGGATTCAGTGTTCCCAAGCTTCCCTTGATCGCCGTAGGAGCAGGGATCAGCTGAGAAAGGAGTGTCTTCAGCGGCGCAAGACGCGGATCAGCTGTCACAACCGCCGTAACGGCCTGCCACATGTTAGCAACGTTGGTCGTTGGCATCCAGTTGCTGCGGGTTGGATCAAACTGCGAGATATAATTCAGTGCACCGTTTGTCCGGTTGTAGGTGTATCCCTTCGCACCGGCCGATGCGCCCCATACGCCAACAGCAAATGCCGGGTTGGCGGCACTCAGACCAAAGGCATCACGGACGCTCAGCAGATCAAGGAACAGGTCGTTTGTTCCGGGATTCGAGAAGGCCGTGTTGAACGTTGCACGAACTGACGAGTTATCGTTGAGCTTGTAGAGAAGCGCAACACGTGGCGACATGACCATCTCGCCGATGACCGAATGCTGGTCAACACGAAGTGCGCCCAGTGCCGACAGGTCCGAAGTGATCTTCCAGTCGGCCTGCAGATAACCACCGATCTCGGTGTAGTTATCGCCGTCTTCATTGACACCATTGATCGTGCCATCTGTCTCAGGTGATGTAGCGAAGAAGTCCGCACCGTAGGTCAGACGAATGTCATCATTCAATGCATAGGCGTGCTGAAGACGCGCACCCATGAGCGTGGAGCGGTCGACAATAGGATTGCCGGTACGCAGGAAGAACGTGTTACCGGCATCGCTCTTATTGAAGAACACCTGACCGAAGAGGTCGCCGGAGTTGATCTGAGCGTTGACATAGGTGTACTGCCAGTTGCGTCCGTTGGCAGCACCAAGGCCCGTCATTTCGATCGTGTTGATCGACTCAGATACGCCACCATTGAGTTGAACAGTCGTGTTCTCCCCAAGCACGTAGTAGATACCGGCATCAACGTTATAACGCTCGTGAGCGTTGTTCCGGTTGCCAATCTTGAGGGTATCAGGGTTTACACCGGGTACGGCCAGTGCAGCCGTGCGTGCCTTTTGCTCTGTACTATCAACAAACACCCAGTCATTCGCAGAGAAATACTGCGCACTGACCTTGTAACCGAGTGATTCACCCAGCGTTCCGGCATGGCGAAGACCGGCATTCATCAGATTGCGTTCGCCGGCTGCCATGAACACTGTTGTTCCCTTTGACGAGAACGGTGAACGTGTGATAATGTTCAGCACACCCTGTGATGCATTGGGTCCGTACAGTGCCGAAGCTGGACCGCGCACGAGTTCCATGCGTTCGATATCCTCGTTCGAGGCCGGCACGAAATAGCCCACGTTCACCCGCAAGCTTGGTACGCCCGCCGGACGGTAATCCGTCAGCGTCAGCAGCGAGCCGCTGAACACATTGTTAAAGCCCCGAACACTGACGTTCTGCTGGGCGATACCGGTCTGCGAGTAGTCGATACCAGCAAGTCCGCGGATATGCTCCACTGGTGTTGCCTTCGGCGCCTCACGAATTGTACGAGGCTCGACAACCGTAACCGAAGCCGGTGCTTCGGAGGCCTTCTGCTGCACACGTGATGCCGTGATTACCGTTACATCCATGTCGATGGCAGTTTCCGTTAGCGTGACGTTCAGCGATGCGCTGCCAGAGACTTCGACGTCCTCAGAAACACTCTTCTGATAGCCGACGCAGGTGACTGTTACGGTGTATTTGCCGTCGGCAAGCCCCTTAACAGAATATCGTCCACGGGAATCTGAATAGCCCCCTTTCGAAACGGACGACTCACCGCTTGTGACCTTAATGGTTGCACCCGGCACAGCCGCGCCTCCCGAGCCCGTGATACGGCCCGAAAGCACGCCCTGGGCAAATGCAGGCAGGCCGATGGCGGCAACCGCAATTGCTGTTATGACACAGCGTATGAGAATCATCATTCTTGCTCTCCGCTAGTAGTTAGAAATGGTTGAAAGGACCTTTGAAAAAACGATTCGATGCTGAAGGGGGCTCAGGCCTGCGCGTGCACACATGAGCTGCGAGGCGCGATTTTCCTGCCGTACCCAAGAAGTGGTAACACCATCTGCGCCGGCGAGTATTTCGTGCGTCATCTCAAAAAGCGCCTTGGCAATGCGCGAGTTGCGGGATTCGGGCAAAAGGCCGATGACACTGACATGGAGCACATTAGAACGTCGCGATGCCCACCAAAGCCACATGCGCTGCAGACTCCGTGGAAGCGAGTAGATGAATGGAGGAACAGACGTGACGTCGCGATACATGAGAACAGCGCCCACAATATTGTCCTCGACTGATCCCTGAAGACCAAGTGATGGAGAGACCACCGGCACATAGGAACGCACAAGGTCCATCACGCCCGCACCGCGCCCACGATGCCATGGAAGCGATGTGAATGATGCCGAGAGGACCCTCTCGATGTTCCTGACGGACGAAGCGATATTCATCCATGTACCCCTACGAACACCAGGCAACCGGAGTCCGCGTTTGTGATGTGCAGACGGGGCATCCCCTTGTCGACCCCAGACTGCCCCCGACCAAGCGTCAACATACCCACAGCGACGGAAACTGTCAACTATGGTATGAGGATAAACAGGGATGTGGATACTATTTACCTCCCCCAGAGTTTCGTTAGCCACACCGTCAGTAAGGAACGAGAACGCGCCAACTGGACCAATCATCGTCTCGGCATTGGTCGTTCGAGCTACCGCCTCCCAATGCTGTAGCATTGCATCAGGCCATGAGGGATCAGCTTCTTCGACACAACGCACATCCATCAGGCACGAGACCGACTGCCTCATTGCGATCACGTAACACGCAATTACACGGTCATCTGAACGAATCAGCGAGTGTACCCTGTCAGTGCCAATCTCAAAGCTCGACCCCTCGGCATACAGCCGCTCTGGCGGGAACAAGAGGTCCCACGGCCGATGCAATGCAGCACTATGAATGCTGCGGCACCACTCAGCAGCACTTACGCATTCAATGCGCAACTTTCCCCCCTCGGTGTGCTTCTCCCTCACGTGGCGCAACATACACATCGGCAGGATGCACCGTGCCCTGCCGTAGGGGGCTTACAGGTTCATGTTGATGATTTCTGTAACATGCTCCGCCATGAGACCTGCCCATATACCAGAATCGTGGACAAGCTCCTCGATCCACCAGCTTCTCAGCGAACTCGGCACTTCAATGACCGGGCTCTCCCCCGAAAAATGAGCAGCAACCGACGAACACCTTGACGATCCGCTGAATGGTCTTCTGCGGGGAGACTGGCTCGAAGCACTCCTCTTTGCCACGGCAGTGGCCGTTGGTATAACGCCCGAGATGCTGCCGATGATCGTAACGGTTAACCTCTCGAAGGGCGCCGTTGCCATGGCACGACGGAAAGTGATCGTCAAGCAGCTCAACGCAATCCAGAACCTGGGTGCCATGGATGTACTCTGCGCGGACAAGACGGGAACTCTGACCCAGGGACGCATTATCCTGATGCATCACGTGCGGCCAGACGGTAGCGAAAGCGAAGATGTTCTCTGGCTTGGCTATCTGAACAGCATCCTTGCGCACCTGAACGTCTTTCGTGTTCGCAAGGAGTGACAATCCGAACAAGGCAATCACAGCTCGACGTCGATAAGTCGAAGGCGAAACGGTCCAACGTCGCCCCGGCAGCGTAGGCGCGCGCGGACCATGAGCGTTAGCTTGGCGGCTTTCAGTTCGGGTACTTTTGAGCCCGGCCGTGCGCCGGGAGACGCGATCGTACCGCGCAGGATAAGCCCCTTGACCGCATCATACTGCGCTGTTACTCTGACGCTGCGAAGTGAATCGTTGTCGGGGTCTGACGTAACAAGTGAACTATCCTCAGCAGTCGCCGAGACAACATCGATGTCGAAGTGACGAACGTCACGGCGTCCGGCAAGCACCTCGGGAATAGGAACGGTAAGGCCGATACCGGATACTTCGAACTCAAGAGCTCGCGGTGTATTCTTCAATCGCTGTGACACCATACCGGAGATCGTCATGATCGGTCGCGGTATCTCGACGTTGGCGATCGGCACTTCGAGCTCCTCACTGGCGCTCGAGGCCCAGTCATCACCCGTCCACACGGCAGCTCCCACCATTAATCGCACAACGCCGCGCACGGCGCGGGCGGGCAATGGTATACGCTGGCCCGTCAGCCGCGCACGAACCATCATTTCGTGACGATCCTGTGCTGACTGCACAAGCCACACAGAATCGATGACGGGTTTGTATCGGGCGTACCCACCGCTGGTGGTCCGGATCGTAGAAGTCCGCAGTGACGCCCGGACTGTATCCACGCGTCCATCGATGAAGATGCCTCGAATAACGCACCGAGGCCGCGCATTGTTGCCGATATACTCCGCAACAATCGAATCCGTATGGATCTGCGGAGCTGATTGGGCTACGGCAAGGGGCTGACCAAACGCCGCTACTGCAAGTAGTGAGAGAACCAGTCGAACGATCACTGGCACGCCCCCTTCATGTACCGAAGGGCAACGCTATCACCCAGGGCAAGTGCCGCACGAAGATCCCGGCAGGCACGCACCGTATCGCGAAGTGTCACAAGCAGGATACGTCCACGCAGTAGCCGAGCCTTGGGTAACGTAGAATCATGACGAATGATATCGCCAACATCATCGAGCGCTTCGGTGGTGCGGCCAAGCTCGGCACGCACAATGGCTCTTTGCATCTTCACATTCACGGCACCGGGAAAGAGTTTCAGACAGCGGTCAAGGTCATCGCTGGCATTGGTGAACTGCTTCAGCCGCATGTATGCAGCTGCTCGATTATACCATGCTGGTGCTGCCCCGCTATCGAGCTCAATTGCACGGGAATAGTTTGTTACCGCTTCAGCGTAGTCGCCCCGATTGAACGCGTTAAGCCCCCTGCCAAACCACTCGCTGGCATCCTGCGCAACTGCAGCACCTCCGAGGCCAAGCATGACCATAAAACTGATGGTGGTGATTTTCATCGTGCGATTCTACGGGTTTTGAGCGTACCATCGAACGCTTAACATCTGCGCATATTGCATGATGAAACGACTCACCGAGATCCGCGACCTGCGTGCAGAAGTTCTCGAGGCCCTTGCTTCGGCAATGGTTCCCATGCAGCTACTTGACCTATCGAAGCAACTGCGTCTTCGGGCTGGTTCCGACGACTACGAACATCTGCGCTCACTGCTTGAGCAGATGGCTGAGGAAGGCGTGATCGTTCGGATGAGCCGACGTCGATTCGGCCTGCCACAGCAAGTAGAGGGCACACTTCTTGGCACGTTCTCTATGCATCATGACAACGGCATGGTACGCACTGAGGTTTCTTCCGTTCCGGTGGTTCACGTTCGACGTCACGACATGGCCACAGCACTCGATGGCGATACCGTCCGCGTGCGCCTGCATGCACAGGCACCGGGCCGCAAGCCCCGTGGTGAAGTTGTAGAGATCGTTGCACGCGCCGAACATGTCATAACGGGGTCAATCGATTATGACGGAAGCTTTGCCTACCTGATTCCGGATGACAACAAGTATCACGTTGACTTTCTCATCTCCGAAGCAAACCTGAAGGGGGCTCGCCCTGGCGACAAAGTTGTCGGTGCGCTTGCACGTTGGACGCATGACAACGCAGCACCGGAGGCGATGATCACGGAAGTAATTGGCACGTCCGGCTCGGCCTCCGTTGAGTTTGCCGCCATCCTCAAAGAGTTCCGACTCCCCACATCCTTCCCACCGGAGGTTGAAGCAGAGGCAAGGCGTCAGGACGAGCCGGAAGATGAAACACCACATCTTCGGACAGATCTTCGCTCAATAACTATCATTACGATCGACCCGGAGGATGCTCGAGACTTTGACGATGCATTGTCGCTGACGGAGCTCGATAATGGGAACATTGAACTCGGCGTTCACATTGCCGATGTTTCCCACTATGTGCCCGAGGGCTCAGCTCTTGATAAACAGGCGTTAGAGCGCGGCAACAGCACCTACCTTGTGGACTGCGTTGTTCCGATGCTACCTGAGCATCTATCGAACAACATCTGCTCGCTTGTGCCCCATAAGCCCCGTAACGCCTTCTCGGTATTTATGGAGTTTACTCCCACGGGAGTGCGTCAGTCGTATCGCATTGAAGAAACGCTGATCAAGAGTGCACGGCGCTTCACCTATGATGAGGCACAGCGCATCATTCTTGGAGAAGATGGCGATCATGCTGAGCTCCTTCGCAAGCTGCGTCAGCTTGCTGATGCGCTTTATACGCGACGTATGAAGTCAGGCGGCATCGACTTTGAAACTGAGGAAGTGAAGTTTCTCCTTGACGACACAAAGATGCCCGTTCGGGCCGTTGTCAAACGTCGCACGGAGTCTACCTCACTCGTCGAAGAGTGTATGCTGGCTGCCAACCGCACGGTTGCCGAGCACCTGCACGACCTGAAGAAGCGATGGGAGTGGCGCGACGTACCGCCGTATCTGTATCGCGTGCATGATCAGCCCGACAAGGAGAAGATCACATCGGCCATCGGCATCATCCGAACACTCGGCTTCGACGTGCCAAGCGGTCAGCTCGCCCCCTCCAACGTCAACGCCATACTGCGTCAGGCACAGGGACGCGTAGAGCAGCCAGTCGTCAATACCCTGCTTCTGCGCTCCATGGCAAAAGCCTTGTATGCGGACTTCAATATCGGTCACTACGGACTTGGCTTCTCGGACTATGCTCACTTCACATCACCGATCCGACGCTACCCCGATCTTATTGTGCACCGACTCCTGAAGGAGTATGCGAAGGGGCAACCCGATACGCGCCGCCTGCGTCATCTGGAGACGATTGTCAGCTATGCAGGAGATCAATGCTCCGCTACCGAGCGGGCAAGCGTCGAAGCCGAGCGGGCATCAACAAAGCTGGCACAGACCATTCTTGCTCGTGAGCACATCGGCTCCGACCACGTCGGTTACGTTACCGGTGTAGCAACCTTCGGCGTGTTCATCACCATCAAAGACCTGATGATCGAGGGACTTCTGCATATCCGCGACATCGCCGATGATTACTACATCTTCGACGAACAGCGCATGCGCATCTACGGTCGACGCACTAAGCGCCTCTTCCGCTACGGCTCTCTCGTACGAGTGCGCATCGCCAAGGCCAACACGGAAAAGCGGATGATCGATCTGGTCCTTTCCGAAGACCAGCAGGACCTTATCGAAACCCTCGAGCTCGTCGAAGAAACTCAGACGAAGATGAAGCAGCGATCGGGGAAGAGACGATCGAGAGAAAGCTAGGGCAGAGTTACAGAGTTACGGAGTTACGGATTGACCCGTAGGGGCGAGACGCAGTCTCGCCCGATTCCACGTGACGTGTTGTCATTCCTGTGGGAGCAGGAATGCGGAAAATTGAAGTAACAGCGTCACGTTGGTGGTGGCTTCTTGCACATAGATGCAATGAACTCACCATACATCATCGTCGTAGCCGGCCCGAACGGCGTCGGCAAATCCACATTTGCTAGCAGGTACTTGCAGGACTTTCCTGATTGCGCCGGAATTGTTGATCCGGATGCGATTGCACGCGAGCTCCTGCATCTCCCCGAAGTGCGGCGAAACATCGCTGCGGGGAGAGTTGCGCTCGAACAGATCTCGGATCATCTGGAGAATTATCGTTCATTTGCAATCGAAACTACCCTATCAGGCAAGACGCTTGCGTCAACGTTAGAACGGGCTGCCAGACTTGGCTACTATATTGCAATCGCTCTTCTCTGGGTACCATCGGTACGTGTAACACGTCAGCGCATCGAGATGAGACGCCGTAGCGGTAGGCATTCCATTGATGTCGAGGATCAGATTCGTCGTTTCGACCGTTGCTACATTAATTTTTTCACAACGTACAGGCAACTTTGTCATGATTGGACCCTCTTCATTGGAATTGGAGAAGGTCCTGAATCGCTCGCAACAGGACAGGGTGGACTCGCTACGGCGTGAACTCCTTTCTGGCGATTCACATCGACAACGTGCCGCAGCCGCGGCTATACGTGCCAGTTATGACATCCGCGACCAGTATCGACGTGCCGGCCTGAAGTTGGTTATCATGATCGACGGTGACATCCAACATGTGGATCCAGACTCACCGTTGTTGCTCGATCTATCATCGCTCATCCCTCTGGTTAAACAGGTATGTCCTCTCTCACCCGAAAAAGAGCCACCAGGATTTGAATAGATAAATAGACGAGTTACGGAGAGACCAGTAGGGGCGAGACGCAGTCTCGACCTAATACAACCACATAAAAATGAAAAAGAGCGTCGTGCAGCAGTTGCACGACGCTCTTTTGGTTTCTACAGTTCTCACTCGTCACTTGTAACTGGGCGAGCACATAGGCTCGACCCTACTTGTCACTCGTCACATGTTGGATTAGCGCGTCGGCAACGATCAGTTCACATTCGACGTCTGGGCCGAGCCGGCCAGACGGGCGATATCATCTTCACCTATGCGGCGAGCGGCAACGAGGCGCTTCGAGTAGTAGGTCGACTCGAGCGATGAGATCGTGACGCCGTAGCGCGATGACGAGTGTGCGAACAGATTGTCGCCCAGATACATGCCAACGTGCGAGATACCCCGCCGCGAGCGTGTGTGGAAGAACACCAGATCTCCGAATTGGAGATCTGATCGACGTCCCACTGACTGGCCAAGGGTTGCCTGTGCAACCGATGTGCGAGGAAGAGTGACGTTCAGTGCTGAGGCAAACAGCATTTGTGTGAAGGCGGAACAATCGATTCCGGACCGGGCCATACCACCAAAGTGGTAGCGTGTTCCCAGCCACTCCATCACGATATCGGCTAGCTTTTGCTTCGGGAGCACCCCTTGCTGGGTTGCTCCATCCTTCTCATCGATCATCGAAAGCCACAGAGTACGAAACGCTTCTAGGTCTGGCGTTACGTCGTCTTCCTGCTCCAACTCGGCGATGATCTCCCCTTCTTCGTACGGAAGATTGTCACCGGCCTGCGCATCGGCAAGCTCTCCATCGTTGTGAAGAATCTCTGCGGTGTTGATGATCGAATCTCCCGGAGCCATCTTGATGCCGGTAAGACGGCACATCTCCGGACTCTGTGTGCGGATCAGGTCGATAGCCTGGCGCTTTCCGGCAGCGCGAGCTGCAGGGGAGCACTTTGATCGACGTGAGCGCTTCTTGCGTGATGACTTCCGAGACACCTTGGCGGCTGTCGGCACAGGGTTGGCCGAGGCGATCTCGGGGAGTACGCTCGAAAGCGCAAACACAAACGTGAGAAGGATTGAAAGGAGCGTCATGCCAGGCAGCTTGATCATATTCACATGCCTCCTTCAAACTTCAGGGTGAAACATTCTCGCGGTCGGCCGTTTTATAGACCCGTTCAAGGATCAATCGGTCGGAACCGTCGAGTGTAAGCCCCTTGACATGGGGCTGATAAACGCGCAGAACGACGTGGTAATAGAGAAACACCCAGGGTGCTTCTTCAACCACGATGCGTTCCATGCTGGAGTAAAGGGCGTTCCGCGCGACGTCATCAAGACGGGGTGACAGCGCTGAATCATACAGCGAGTCAAGATCGGCTCGATTAATCCGCGTTGTATTGGGACCCTTCGGTGCGATGGTGCTCGAGATAAATAAGGCCATGAAGTTCTCTGGATCAGGATAGTCTCCGATCCAGCTTGTTCTCCACAACGCCAATTCACCGGCACGCACCATTGAAAGGTGCTGCGGGAAATCAACCTGGCGCAGCTCAACATCGATACCGATGTCTTTCCACTGCGCCTGCACGGCCTCGGCTATCGAGGCGGTGCGCTGGCTGTTACCCAGTTGCAACAGGAGCTTTGGAAGCCCCTTCCCATCCGGATACCCAGCTTCGGCAAGAAGTCGACGGGCACGGTCGGGATCGTAACGATAGCCTTGGATGGAGTCGTTGTACCCCGGCATCGTTGGCGGTAGAACGCCGTGATAGGCCGGAATGCCACGTCCATTCAGGAGATAGGTAACGATCCTGTGCCGGTCGATCGCACAGTTCAATGCCTGACGGAGAGCTTTTGACCGGGCAAGGGGCGAGGTGCGCCCCGCAGGAAGCGTCGTATCCAGAAGGATGCCGTAATACTCGATGGTGTTTGCGGCGGTGCGCAACACACGGAACCGATCATACGGCTGACGCAATCTGCCACTGGCATCAAAGACACTCGGTGTAAAGGACTCATCAACAGAGCTGACAACATCGAATGCACCCTTGGTGAATTCGAGAAACTCGCTCTTTGGGTCCCGCACGAAGGTGATATGAACGCGCTCAACGAACGGCAAGCGCCGCCCGGAGGCATCGACCTTAAAGTAGTGCGGGTTTCGGCTCAACGTGAGCTCTCGGTCCTGGTTCCAGAGTCCGAACATGAACGGGCCCGTACCAACGGGATGTCGTCCATAATCGGCCCCATACGCTTCGATCGCTTCCCTCGGAATAATCGAGCCGTATGGCATGGTGAGAACGGCCAGAAACGGAGCAAATGGTTTTGTGAGCTGAATGGTGATGACGGAGTCGTTAACAACCGTGATGCCTTCGACAGATCCAGACCGCCCTGCCCGCGAGGCTCGATGAAAATCATCGGCACCGGCAATGGTGGTCCGGAAAGCCCAGAGGCCTGTCGACTTGGTTCGGGCGTCGAGGATTCGCTCAAGACTGTATTTCACGTCCTGGGCAACGACGCGCCGAGTCCGAAGAGATCCAAAACATTCATCGGGATGAAACATGACGTCCGTCCGAAGATGAAACGTCCACGTCGTACCGCTCTTATCAACACTCCAACTCCTTGCAATGCAAGGGGCTATGCGGAGCGCTGAATCGAGTTCTACTAAGCCGTTGAAGAGGTGCGAAGACGTCCATAACGCGCTGCGGTAGGATGCTTGTGCGGGATCTAAGCTCAGGATTCCATCAGGTTCATTGTATGTGAACTCTGACAAACTCTCTACTGGTGCCGGCTTATGGCCGACACACGAACTGCACAAAAAACTGCAAATGGCTAATCCAACTGTCAAAGAACTGAGGAATCTCATGGCGCATCCGGCAACCGATATGTAGGTTTGCGTTCTGCTCATGGTCACTCGCGGGGCAAAGTTCGTAACTCACCCCACCTGAACCAATGAATTGGAATTCATATTTCGAGAAGTTATCCACAGGGGGAGAATCGGCACCACCGATGACGCAAATCATCGCGAAGTGGCAGGCAATCCAACTCAAATTGCGTCACTTCAATCGTCGAGCGCTAACTGCGGGACCCACATCAGCCCAAGCCAAAGGCCCGACAGGAACCACAATCTCAAAATCTGAACATGTCCAGTGCCGTTAGCAGTGCGGTGTTGAACTGGTTGTAAACAGGAGTTGCAACCTCCCACCCAAAACCTCAAACCCAAAACCTCAAACCTCAAACCTATTCTTGGCGGCCTCGAGAGGATTCGAACCTCCGGCCCACGCTTTAGGAAAGCGTCGCTCTATCCAACTGAGCTACGAGGCCAAAATCAGTTACGGAGTGACAAGTTACGGAGTGACGAGCGATCAATATTAGCCCCGGGCCTTGGCCCGGGGGAAGAGTGACGAGTAGTCATCATCCAGAACGTTGCGCGGGATTCTTGTGTGGTTGTTCATGGATTCCTGCTTTCGCAGGAATGACGCCCCAGACGGGCGAGACTGCGTCTCGCCCCTACTTTCGCAGGAAAGACGCTACTCAACCCAAAACCTCAAACCTGAAACCTCACACCTAATTCACCATCTCATCGCCCATCAACATTCTTCGATTGGCTTGGGATGCGGTTGCGGTGTAGAGGACGTAGGCGGCGATGATGGCTTTGATCTCTGGTGTATCGACTTCGCGTTCCATACCGATCATCACAGCGCGCTCAAGGATCTGTTCGACGTCGTCCGAGGAGAGAAAGCGCATTTCGTGATACATCACCAGCAAGCCCCATGCCTCTGGTGTGAGGATGTTCTGTTCGATGCCATGCAGAATGCGAAAGCGTCCATCAACATCGTCGGCGGTGGAGCCAGCACGTTCGATAACCCAAGAGAGTGCAGCAGCTATCTCGGCTTCCGAAAAGCCGGCAGAGCTCAGCGCCTTGGTGTCGACAGATGTAAGGGGGCTTCCCGGGGCCTGGACGTGCATGATGTATGTGAGCACATCCATAACGCGCTCGACGGAGTAGTTGTGTGTCATAGGCTGGCAGTGGGGTTCACGATGTATTTGTTCTCGAGTTCGTGCATCGTCTGGCGGTCCTCGGTGCTTGCATCATCATACCCGAGCAGATGCAAGGCGCCGTGCACGGCAAGTCGGGCGAGCTCATTGACGACAGTGACGCCATAATCGTTTGCCTGACGCCGGGCGGTTTCGAGCGAGACATAGATCTCCCCATACAGCGGCTGATCCTCTAACGGAAACGTCAGCACATCGGTTGCATAATCGTGCTGCAGATATTGCTTGTTCAGCGTCCGAATGCGACGATCCGTCAGCAGGATCACATCAATACGGGCATGTTTGACCTTGTGTGCCTTGAGCGCCTTCTCGACGCTTTGGATCATCGCCTGCTGACCGCGGTAGCGGGCGCCGGAGGCGTTGGTGACGGTGACCGAAATGGACATGGGCGAGAATCTACGAAAGTTCCCCACCACGCGGATGCATCGCCCCATGACGTTGCTCCTTCACCCTCCAAAGACGCCACCAGGGCGTGCCGGGCGAAAGATGATGCTCTGTGTGGTAGCCGAAGAAGTAGCACGAGAGCATTGCCAGCACGTGATTCAGACGCATCGAGCGCGCATTATGCGGCATGTCGTGGGTATGGGGCTTACGGTGCGGCAGATACGTGCCGATGGTAAAGAGCTGAAATGCACCGATGAACGCAGGCACAATCCAATACACCCAGAGCTTGGGCTCGGGCACCCAGATCTTCAGAACATTGAACGCCACCCCCATGATCACGATCTGCTGTAGAGTGGCATACCTGCGCATGAACGAGGCAAACCAGGGCAGATACCGATTCGATGGATGATAATCCGGATCAAGCGCATCATCGGCAGGATGCGCATGATGCAGATGATGGTTGGTGCTCAAACGCTTGTAGGAAAGTCCGGCAAACAGAAATGCCGCCGTAGTTCCGACGACAACATTCACGCGCGGCACGCGCGAGACCGTTCCATGAATAGCATCATGCGCCGTGATGAAGAGCCCCGTAGAGAGATACCCCTGAAGCGCAACGTGCAGTATCACCCACAACCAACCAGTCCCCTGAACATCGGCCAAAGGAGCAGCGGCAAGCGACCAAACAAGATGTCCGAGCCAGAGTGCGATGATGATGACGGCGGTTAAAAGGCCCATGATAGAGTGCGAATTTGGTGAATGATGCTCCCACGGCAAGCAGCATGGTACAAACGAGCAATATGTCTGCCGTAGATTCGTGACTCAACGTCACATGAATCGCCTCCGTTCCACCATCCTCACGCTGCTGCTCGCGCTAACCTGTGCGCAGGCGCAGAAGCTCATGATCCCGATGGATCTCGAGCAGACGAACCACCTCAAGGCCTATGGGATCGTGTACTGGATCCTGACGCGGGATCAGCCGGTGGACTGGCTCCTGAATTATCGAGGGGGCAGTTTCGTAACGGACTACTCGGAAGCAATTGCCTCTGAGTGCCGCATCCGGGGCGGGTTCTTTGAATCGCTCGATGGTGCTTCGGTGGCAACGATATATTCCGAAGTGCAGTCCGAAAAGTCCAACATGGACGTTGTGCGACTCGAGAAAGCTCCGCGTATTGCCGTCTATGCTCCACCGGGCTTTCGTCCATGGGACGATGCCGTTACCCTCGTCATGGAATATGCTGAGGTCAAGTACGAAAAGCTCTGGGACGAAGAAGTTCTCAAAGGCAAGCTCTCCGAGGTCGACTGGCTTCACCTGCATCACGAGGACTTTACCGGACAGTTCGGGAAGTTCTATGCGAACTCTGCGGGCGAGTCGTGGTACATCCAGCAGGTTGCGCTATTGGAAAACACTGCTCGTAAACTTGGCTATGCAAAGGTGAGCGAGCTGAAGAAGGCTGTGGTTCATAAGATCCGCGACTTCGTCTCGTCAGGGGGCTTCATGTTTGCGATGTGTTCGGCTACGGACACCTATGACATTGCCCTTGCAGCTGACGGTGTGGACATCTGTGCCGAGATCTTCGATGGCGACCCGATGGATATGCAGGCGAATCAGAAGCTGGATTACTCGAAGTGCTTTGCCTTCGAAAACTTTAAGCTCGTGATGAACCCCCTGCAGTATGAGTACTCAAGCATTGACGTTGATGCCAACACGATTCTCCAGACAGAGTCGAGCGATTACTTTACACTTTTCGATTTCTCTGCCAAGTACGATCCTGTCCCGACGATGCTGACGCAATGCCATGTGAACGTGATCAAAGGCTTCCTTGGTCAGACAACGGCCTTCCACAAGGAACAGGTCAAGAAGTCCGTCCTCGTTCTCGCCGAACGCGAAGGCACCGATCAGGTTCGCTATATCCATGGCAATGTCGGACGCGGCACATTCACCTGGTATGGCGGACACGATCCGGAAGATTACCGTCACGCCGTCGGTGACCCCGCCACAGATCTGAAGCTCCACCCAACATCACCGGGCTACCGGCTGATCCTGAACAACATCCTCTTTCCCGCCGCAAAAAAAAAGAAACAGAAGACGTGAAGACGGGAGATTAAGACGAGTTACGGAGTTACGGAGTTACGGAGTTACGGAGTTACGGAGTTACGGAGTTATGCCCGTCATTCCCGCGAAAGCGGGAATCCATCTTCAACAGGGTCAGACTTGAGTGTTGGGGGCGAGACGAAGTCTCGCCCGAGAACGAAATTAGATCACCGCGTTCGCGGGAATGACAAATTCATCTCGTACCTCCGTACCTCCGTACCTCCGTACCTCCGTACCTCCGTACCTCCGTAACTCCGTAACTGTCTTCCTACACCGGTGGATTCACATGCAGCTCTTTTGAAATCGCATACCAGACCAGGCCCTGGACGTTGTGAATGCCGAGCTTTAGCTGAAGATTCTTGCGATGCTTGATGACGGTCTGTTCGCTGCGGTTCATCACCTCGGCGATCTCGCGGCTGGTGAGCCCCTTGACTGCCACATAGTACAGGATGATATGCTCTGTAGGGGTAAGACTGTCTGATTCGTCTGCTTGCTTTGGTGACTGTCGTGATGAATCCGTCACCTTGCGCTGGCCCTTGCCGATCTCCCTCAGATACTCAACGAGATTCTCGACGCGTTCTGTCTTGAAGAATAGGCCATCGTAGGAGACCTCGCTCAACTGAGCGTTAGTGAATACATCTGTCAGATACGTCAGAAAGACAATGCGGGGAATAGCACCGCCCAGTTTGATCCGGCGACAGAATTCTATGCCATTCATGCGGGGCATTGAGACATCAAGCAGAATGATGTCAATTTCATGACGCTTTGATTCAACGTCCACCAATGCACGTTCCGCATCGGTATGGGAGCCAACGACCTCAAAGCCAGAATACCGCTCGATATTCGTTTTCAGTCCATCGATGATCAGTGGATGATCATCGACGATGTACAATCGGAGTTTCATCATGCGACCTTATTACTGATTCCAGAACCACCACACCAACTCTGACCGTACCAACAAACCTTCGTCATGACGTGAACACATACGCTGAATTGCACAAGTTATCAAGCGTTTGCTATCGACGTATCATTCATAATTACATTCCGTTACAATCAATGACATTAGCACTCTACTTCACTCTGATCGAGGTTATATTCGGACTTCGGTGTCTGCTGTCCGAGCAGTATAGCGGCATACCGACGTTAACTCCGACATTCCATTCAGTGCTGTTTCCATTCAGTCCCCAACACCGAGGATTGCTCAGCACAAAACCACGGCACCCTTCGGGGTGCCGTTCTGTTTCTGGTCTGTTTGCCGCTACCGAACACGCATTCATGTCTGCAATTTGCGGCGCGGCGCGACGCATTGTGTCGCTATTTGTACTTTTACCCCATTAATCATCTGTCGAATGTTGTAGTCCGCGGAGAACCACATGTCTGCTCAGGTTCAGAGGTGCATCAAGATCCTTTCTCTACTTTCCGGTGGAAGGAGGCTGTCTTCGCAGCAGATCATCCAGCATCTGGAGGATGCCGATACGCCCCGTGTTACCCAGCGTCAAATTCAGCGTGACCTCAAGTCGATTGATCAGTCGGGCGTACCCGTTCTCGTCGAGCGTTCGGGACGAGAGCAGAAATGGTATATCCCGACCACCTACAGAGGGCTCCAGCCCCTTTCCGTGTCGTCGAAGGAGGTTCTTTCCCTTCATCTCCTGAAGGGGGCTCTTGGTGCGTTTCGAAGCACGAGGGTGCAAGCCGATGTTGAACGTCTGGCGAAGAAGCTTGAACGACATGCACCGGGAAGTGTGTTTCTCGATGACGATGTTGTTTGCGAAGTAACTCCCGGACGCTATGCCAATG
>JBJTEQ010000178.1:0-22319 GCA_046092945.1 Kapaibacterium sp. (SeqCode) | reverse complement strand
GGTATTATCACCGGCCAAACCATCAATGTGGATGGGGGAGTGGCGCGCCACTAGGTTTCAGGTTTCGGGTTTGGGGTCACTCGTCACTGGTCACTGGTCACTCGTCACTGCTCACTCGTCTTCGGCGTATTTTCACGGCGTTCAACTTTAACGAAGATTCCATGCACCACATGACACGCCTCATTGCCAGTCTGCTCCTTCTCGTTGGTTTTGCCACCGTTGGCAAAGCACAGTCAGGTGATACCATTATCGTGAAGACGCTGACGTTTAAAGACACGACGAAGCGCTCCGGGACGTGGCTGTTTCCGCCCCCTGGCCGGTATGAAAAGGTGATGATGCTCTATACGCTGAAGTGCGACCCTGCAACGAAGCAGGACCGCTTTGACTGCGGTGAGTGGGATTACCTTACCTACACTGTTCTGCGTGATTCAACGGGTGAGTTTGACTCAACGCGAATGATGCAGCCGAACTTTCGAGTTCGCGGTGCTACGCCGGACTCCTTCTCCTATTCAACGAACTTCGTCACGCCGCGGACGCGCTACCAGACGACACCGGTAACACGCAAGTCAGGCAGTGTTGGTGAGTTCAAGAAGGTCGGTACAGCAGGGGAGACAAACGCGTCGATCCTTAAGTCGACAGGTGGTCGTGGACGGTACGTATGGAAAGCATCAGAGCTGAAGGGGGCTGGTCTCACGGCTGGGTCTATCTACGGTATCTCGCTCAACGCCACAGCGGCTGGAGAAGTGACGCTCATGTCCGTCAAGATGCGTCAGGTAACCTATGCCACAGCAGGCAAAGGAGTTGAGCGATATCTCGACAATGGCGCCGACCTTCAGACGGTTGTGCGCCGCAATGTGACACTTGCGCAGGGTGATAACCACCTTCCGTTCTCTGCACCGTTTGCATGGGACGGAACATCCGACATCGTCATTGATATCTCCTGCGTGAAGTCATCAACTGCCATCGGAATCTCGTCGGGCCCATCACCAAACACCGGCTCCGTCGATGATGGATCACGTCGTGCATATGCCTTTACCGCCGGTGATGTAATCAACGTTCCTGGTTCGATCGGAGAGTCGATCTCTGATGAGATCACAATCGCTTTCTGGTGCTGGGGCGATCCCAACAAGATGCCGCGTGCCCACAACACGATGGAAGCATATGATGCACAGGGACGGCGCGTGGTGAATGTTCACCTTCCATGGGATAATCAGGTTGCCTACTGGGATTGTGGAATCAATCCGTCAAATGGTGGCTACGACCGTATCGAGAAAGGGGCTCCTGTTGAATCCACCGAAGGACGCTGGAACCACTGGGCTTTTACGAAGTCCTCAAAGACGGGTCTGATGCGGATCTTCTTGAACGGCTCGCTCTTTCACGAGGGCAATGGCAAGACGCTAAAGATGCAGGGCATCACACGATTTGTGATCGGCTCTGGCGGCTCAGGTTCGTATGAAGGACTCCTTGATGAGTTTCAGGTATGGAATACGGCATTGGATTCAGTAACGATCAAGTCATGGATGAATCGTGCCATCAACGATCAGCACCCACAGTTCACCAAGCTGGTGGCCTATTATGGGGCTGAGCATGTAACCACACCGACAGTTGCCCGTGATCTCTCGATCAGTGGACTGAATGCAACGCTCTTCGGGATGCCAACACTGTTCAGTCTCTCGGGCGATCAGCTTGGATATCTAACGAGCATCAACTCATCACGTCCAGTTGTGTCGTTTGAAGTTGGAACAGACATCACCGCAACTCCATCTCGTGGCGATGTTGACGTTGACGTTGAGCCCCGTCGCACTTCACTGATACGTTTCAATCGTCCGGTAGAGGCCCGCATCTACCAGTTTGACGCCCCGGACCATCCGACAATCGCCACCGATACGCTGATCGTACAGGAGGCCGGCATCATTCCGGTTTTCAATGAGAATGGACTGAAGGTCGATTCGATCACGGTTGCTGCGCAGAACACGATCCGCAAAGCTCTATCGCCGTATTTCACACCGATCGTTGACTTCGAGATCGGACGCTACATCACACCGTACGGTATCGGTCTCGACTTAGGTCCAAAGGGCTTCCGCTGGGAAGTAGACGTAACCGACTTCGCCCCCTTGCTGCGCAACAATGTTACCCTCTCGGCCGGCAATCAACAGGAGCTGATCGATCTCACGTTCATGTTCATCAAGGGAACGCCCCCTCGCGATGTGAAGCAGATCGATCAGGTGGTGTACGAGCGCGGTGCATGGTACCCGGATGTGATCACCAACAAGGCCATTGCTCCTGTTACCGTCGCATTGAATCCGGAAGCAAAGATGTTCCGGCTCAAGGCTGTTACCTCGGGACACGAGTTCAGCAATGCTACCAACTGCGCAGAGTTCTGTCCGCGCAACCACTTCATCTCCCTTGACGGTACGGAGCGTTTCACGTGGCGACTCTGGAAGGAATGCGGAGACAATCCGGTATTTCCGCAAGGGGGCACATGGCTCATCGACCGCACAGGATGGTGTCCGGGCGAGATGGTCGATCTGTACGAGTTCGATGCAACGCCATTTGCGCAAGGCAAGTCCAGTCTCTCGATCGACTACGGTGTGAAGAAAGAAGCAGCCGAGGAGAACTGGGGTCGCTGGGAAGTATCGACACAACTCATCGGTTATAGCGCTCCAAACTTTGCAACTGATGTAGCGATCGTTGATATCCGCAAGCCAAACTCATGGGAGTACTACAGCCGGATGAATCCGATCTGCGGAAACCCTGAAGTTGTCATCCAGAACACGGGATCGAAAGAGCTCACGGAATGTACTATCACGTATGGTGCAAACGGGGCGAAGCAGTCAACATTCACATGGAAAGGTAAGCTCGGATTCCTTGCAAAGGACACTGTCACACTTCCGGTGCCAGCATGGCCAACGTCAGCAGGAAACCAGACGTTTACAGCAACAGTTGGCGCGGCGGGCGATGAGTACGCGAAGAACAACTCCCGCACTACGGCGTTTGTAATGCCCCCTTCCTACTACAGCGATCTGCAGATAGTGCTCCGCACGAACAAGCAGGCCGAGGACCAATACAGTTGGCGACTCCGCAAGGCCGATGGTACGGTTGTCCAGGAGGTAGAGCAGCTTGAGAGCGAGAAGCTATTCACGTATGATCTTAAGCTGGAGCCTGGCTGTTATGACTTTGAACTTGTTAACCGTGAAGGCTATGGACTCGACTTCTGGTTCCTGCGTGATCAGCTGGGAACGGGAAGCCTACTGTTTAAGTCGGGTGGAAACACGATCAAGGTCTTTGAACCAGACTTCGGAAACACTGCTTGGATGCAGTTCATCGTTGCTCTTAAGCCGACGATTCTTGTGAACGTTGACACCGTGAAGTTTGATGCACCGACGCCGGTTCGCGTTGAGCGGAGCTTTGTTGTTCGAGCAGGCAATGACGTTGGACTACGCGTTGATAGCATTGGCATCTTTTCGGTACGTAAGCACTTCAACGTTGTGTCAACATCAAAGGCATTGCCAACAACACTCGAGGCCGGTGATTCACTTGTTGTGACAATGGCTTTTGAACGCCCGGATGCCGGCACAACATCAGGTTCGGCCCGTGTGTACTGCAACGATGAGCGCAACCCGGCGAGACTTGTTCGTCTGGTGGGAACAGTCGGTGGAACGACGAGTGTCGACGAAGAGGACCTTGCCACTTCTGTTAGTGTTTCGGTTGTGCCAAATCCGGTGATGGACAACGGAACAATCCGACTGAATGTGGTTCGCGAAGATCTGCTCCGCGGCACAACGATCCTTATTCGCGACGTAGTCGGCCGTCAGGTGGCGGTTGTGCATAAGGGTAACCTTGCCTTTGGCGAGCAGTCATTCGACGTTCCATCGTCACTCACTGGTGGCATGTACGTGGTGAGCATCGAAACCGACGCTTTCCGCATCACCACGCCGTTTGTGATTTCGCGCTAACGTCAGTCCCATGAAGCTCCATCGTTCCATGCGTCCGACGCCGCAGGATGTGGTCTTCCGATCACACGATCCGAGTGACCTTCGTATCGGCGATGTGATGGTTTCCGTTACGGAGATACCAAGTACCGCCGAGAAGGTCTGCGTCCTCATCGGTGTTCCGCAGGATGTGGGTGTCGAACGCAATGGTGGACGTCAGGGGGCTGCCCAGGCACCGGAAGCTATACGCCGCGCGCTGACGAAGCTTACCATAACCGGGATGAACGAGGCATTGTCCGCCGGACGTCTGGTGATAGCCGATGCGGGTGATATTGAAACCGATGGCAAGACGCTGGAGCAGATCCACGATGAGCAGCACGATGTTGTTGCTGAGGTTCTGCGTGCCGGCTATCTACCCATCGTTATCGGTGGCGGACACGACTGCGCATGGCCAACCATCCGTGCAATGGAGTCGGCCGGCAAACCATACGGTCTCATCAACATCGATGCACACGCCGATGTTCGCCCCCTGAAAGAAGGACGCGCCCACTCGGGGTCACCGTTTCACCAGCTCCTTTCAATGAATAACTCGCATCTTCAGGCAGGGGGCTTTGCAGAGTTTGGACTGCAGCAGCACAGTGTTGCGCAGGTCCATCTCGATTTTGTTCGTGATGCCTCAATGCACGTCTGGATGCTCGACGAGATCCGCCGCGTTGGTATTGAGTCGGCCTGGGAACAGGCGTGGAACGCCTGCGCATCTTCTCGCCGCATGTACGTTTCCCTCGACATGGATGCCTTCGCTTCAGCCTTCGCTCCCGGCGTCAGCGCCCCCGCTACCGATGGCTTTACTCCCGCAGAGATCTCAGCGTGTCTGCGTCATGCCGCCCAAAGCGGCTCCCTCGCCGCCTTCGATATCGTCGAATGCAATCCCCGCTTCGACGTCGACGGCCGCACGGCCAAGCTGGCGGCAGTAATGATTCTGGAAGTACTCAAGTACTGAATTACGGAATTACGGAATTACAGGTGTAGGGGCGAGACGCAGTCTCGCCCGATGAAGAGTGGCAAACGATCCGCACATTTAGCCCCGGGCTATGTCATCCTGAGGAGCCGAAGGCGACGAAGTACTGGCCCGGGGTACGCGATGGACGACGAACAATCGTTCCAATACGAACGCGATACAATACGCGATCTACGCCAATCGGGCGAGACCAGGTCTCGCCCCTATTTGTCACTCGTCACTCGTCACTTGTCACTCGTCACTAGTACCTATTTTCGCGCCATGGCACAACCAGAAACCCAGAAAATCATCTTTAGCATGGTCGGTGTGGGTAAGATCTATAAGCCCAACCGCCAGGTGTTACGCGACATCTATCTCAGCTTCTTTTACGGCGCAAAGATCGGCGTCCTCGGTCTGAATGGATCGGGAAAGTCGACGCTTTTGAAGATCATCGCCGGCCTCGACGACGAATACGTTGGGCAGATCACGAAGAACAAAGACGTCACCTTTGGCTACCTGTCCCAGGAGCCGGAGTTGGATCCAAGCAAAACAGTCCGCGAAGTCGTTGAAGAAGGGGCTCACGAGGCCGTGCAGCTTCTCAAGGACTACAACGCGATCAGTGAGCAGTTTGCTGACCCTGATGCTGACTACGAAAAGCTACTTGACAAGCAGGCCAGGCTCCAGGAGAAGATCGATGCCATGGGCGCGTGGGACATTGATTCCAAACTCGAGATGGCCATGGATGCCTTGCGATGCCCGCCCCCTGACACGCCGGTCAATGTGATCTCCGGTGGTGAGAGACGTCGCGTTGCCCTTGTGCGTTTGCTTCTGCAGAAGCCTGATGTGCTTCTGCTGGATGAGCCGACGAACCACCTTGATGCCGAAAGCGTTGGTTGGCTGGAGCGCCACCTGCACGACTACGAAGGCACAGTCATCGCCGTGACGCACGATCGTTACTTTCTTGACAATGTTGCCGGCTGGATCCTCGAACTGGACAACGGCCATGGTATTCCATTCGAAGGCAACTACACCAACTGGCTGGAGCAGAAGCAGGCACGCCTTGCTCAGGAAGAGAAGCAAGAGTCGAAACGTCAGAAGGCTCTGAAAGAAGAGCTCGAATGGGTTCGGATGAATCCGAAGGGACGCCACGCCAAGAGCAAGGCGCGTATCTCCGCGTACGAGAAGATGCTCGAAGAGGAGTCCATTAAGCGCAACGAAGAGATGGAGATCTTCATCCCGGCCGGACCGCGTCTCGGTGATAAGGTCGTTGATGCAGCAGACGTTGCAAAATCATTCGATGATAAACTTCTCTACGAACATCTTTCGTTCTCGTTGCCACCGGGTGGAATCATTGGTATCGTTGGACCCAACGGTGCGGGTAAGACCACGCTGTTCAAAATGATCACGGGTCAGCTTCAACCGGATTCCGGTACGTTCTCAATTGGCGAAACGGTGAAGCTCGGATACATCGATCAAAACCGACCGCTCGATGCGAATAAGACGATCTGGGAAGAGATCTCCGACGGACTCGATGTTGTGCAGCTTGGCACACGCGAAGTAAACTCCCGCGCCTATGTTGCGCGCTTCAACTTCAGCGGTAGCGATCAACAGAAAAAAGTCACGCAGCTCTCCGGTGGAGAACGCAATCGCGTCCACCTTGCTAAGATGCTCAAGGAAGGGGCTAATGTTCTCCTATTGGACGAGCCGACGAATGACCTTGACGTCAACACACTCCGCGCACTCGAAGAAGCACTGCTGAACTTTGCCGGCTGCGCAGTGGTCATCAGCCACGACCGTTGGTTCCTCGACCGTATTGCCACGCACATCCTTGCTTTTGAGGGAGACAGTCAGGTGGTGTGGTTCGATGGTAACTACTCGCAGTACGAAGAAGACAAACACAAGCGCCTTGGTACTGAAGCTGATCGTCCGCATCGTATTTCCTACCGAAAGCTGACGCGAGACTGATATGGTGAAGAGCACCCTCTGGTTGTTGATCCTGCTCGCAGCTGCCTCAGTCGCAGTGCGAGCACAGGGTTCGAACGTCCAGCAGCAGATCCAGAATCAGCTTGGCAAGAACGTCACCGTCAAGGACGTCACCACACGCTACGACTTCTCGGGTATTGCGCGCGAGATCACGCTGCCGTTCGATCGCTTCCCTTATCAGCCCGGCGAACAGCCCGCTGGATATGTAGAGTCGAAGAACGGTAAACCGGCAACGCCTGCGGCACAAAAGCTCTGGAGTAATTGGGCAAAGGTGCTGCCAAGCTTCGGAGTCCCTTCGCAGAAGATCATGCAGTCTTACTCTGGCAAGGAAGGGGGCGTTATCATGTACTTCCGCTGGCCAAAGCCTCTTCCCATCGATGCCCGAAAAGCCGTCTGCAAGGTGCTTTATGGCAAGGATGAGAAGCCGTTCGGTGCAGACACCAAGGACGAGTTGCTCTTATCGGACGACTGGTGCATGATCTGGTCGTTTACCAAGCCTACGTCGGAACTCAAGCAAGCACATCAAAAGCGTACTTTTGACATCGTCAATCAGGAAGCTCGCCGGTGGATGGATGCGAACCCTGAAAAGGCAAAGAAGTATCTACAGCCGAAGAAATGATAAGGTGTTGAGATGATCGTCCTAGCAATGTTCACGAGTGAATTGGAAGCCCAACTGCTGGCATCAAAGCTGAAGGCAGCTGGTATCGATTATAAACTCCAGGACAGTCAGTCCGACGGCTTCAAGCTGTCCGTGTTCGAGGACGACCTCGACGAAGCTCGTGAGATCTATGATGCCGCATCTACCGATGGTGAGATCGGCGGCGCGTCATTCGATGATGACGAAATCGATCTGGATGGTTTGATGCGTGACGGTGGTACGGAGTGACGAAGAGACGAGTGACGAAGAGACGAGTGACGAAGAGACGAGTGACGAGTGACTGATCGTCATCCCCGCGAAAGCGGGGATCCATGCGTATGAAGATGGATTCCTGCTTTCGCAGGAATGACAACCTCAAACCTCACACCTCAAACCTCACACCTGCCTATCATCACCGGTAGCATTGCGCGCCATGTGGGCCAGTCATGGGTCCACTCATTTGACCACACGTCGATGACATGGGGGATGCCCAGAGCCGATAGGACTTCGCCGAAGAGGACACTTGCCGATGGGTCTTCGTACGCGCCACTACCCGTAGCAATGTGAATGTGCTTGTCCTGACGCAGCAAATCCAGGATGGCCCCTTCCTTGAGATTGGGCAGATAATCCATGGGTGAGTTGAAGTAACAGTCTTCGTCGAAGTAGCCTTTGGTGTAGGCCTTAAGATCATAGATGCCACTCATTGCGAGCGTGCCCCCGAACAGGTCCGGACGCCTGAACATGGTGTTCACGGCGTGCAGAGCACCGAGCGAAACGCCTGATGTAAGAATCGGTAATGGTCCGCCACTGTCATTGTGGATGAAGGGCACCACTTCGTCGACGATGTAGGCGTTGTACTGCTGATGACGGATGGCCTTCTGACGTCCCTCCATCGTATCGTTCAGCCACGCTTCACTGTTGATGCTGTTGATCGAGTAGATCTTGATGCGTCCTTCTTCAAGGGGCTCCTTCACGCTGTCGATCAGCTGAAAGCGCTCATACTCGAGGTAGTCTGCAGCGGCGCTCGGGAACATGAGGATGGGTGTGCCATAGTGACCATAGACGCAGATCTCCATGGTCTTGTCCAGGCGCGGACTGTGCCACGCAGTGATGTCTCTTCGCATGACGCAAAACTACGGGATTGGGAAAGCAGACGGTTATGAGCCGAGTCGACTCGCCACGAACACCAGGACCGACCCTTCGTGGACCGTGACCGATACATCGGCTGCTATCGCACGGTTGCGAGCCCCCTCCCGTGATCCAAGCTCGAGAACTTCATCGGTAAGCGACCACTGAAGTCCGGTTGTGGTGAGTCTGGCACGGGGCTGAGGAATGATGGAGACGAGCTCGTTCGGTTCAGCGGTGTACGTGAACGCATCGAAGACAGGGATGCCTACGCGATGTCCGTCAAGAGCAAACAGCTCCATGGTGCGAGCATGACGCATGAGAACAGACCAGTTGTTGAGGGTGTGCTCAAGTTCACCTCCATGAAGGCCGGCAACCAGCACCCGCGTCCATAAAGATGATGCAGCAACGCGCAGGGCCTTCTCAAAGTCATTGATGTCCTGGTCCGGATCGACAATCACCATGCCATGTTCGCGCACCGACGTAAGAACATCATCACGAACAGAGTCGAGGTCGCCCGCAAGGATGTCCGGGATAATGCCCATGTCGTGCAGTGCATTTGCTGCACCATCGGCGGCGATGAAGGGGATAGACGACAGACCTTCCAGCACATCCCGGTAAGGAAGAATCCCATTGAGCAGGATCACCGCATCAAGCTGTTCGTTGTCGGGTAGGATGTGCTTCATGGACGTCCGGCCGTTTCCCACTCATCAAGGATAGACATCACGGCATCGATCCCATCGGTGAGTGCTGCCGGACCCGGTTGAAGAATGATCGGCGAGGGGATCTCGCGCAGAAATCCTGTGTGAAGGGGGCGTATGGCCTCCCAACCGGATCGGGCGCGAACGCGTTCGGGCTTGAGCATCTTGCCGCACCATGACGCGATCATGATGTCGGGATTGCGTCGCACCGGATTAAGCATATCGGAAATGATGCGCCCCTTGGCATCCTGATGAACACGATTCTCTGCGTACACGTCGATGCCGCCACATATCTCGATGATCTCGCTTACCCAGCAGATGCCACTGATAAGAGGGTCGTACCATTCTTCGAAGTAGACTCGTGGCCGCACGGACCGCCGGGCGCCGCGTTCGGCCATATCCGCAACGCGGTTCTGAAGTCCCAGCATGTAGGAGTGTCCTGCCGAGCCCCTTCCCACAAACGCGGTCAGCCGAGCGATCATCGAAAGAATGCCATCGACAGAGCGGTGGTTGAAGCAGACAACTTCCACGCCCCTGCGGATGAGCTCAGCCGAGATATCGGCCTGCAGGTCGGACCATGCAATGACAACGTCGGGCTTCAGTGCAAGGATCTCATCGAACTTCGCGTCGAGGTACGTAGAGACCTTCGGCTTTTCCTTTCGGGCATGGGGCGGACGCACCGTAAAGCCCGAGATGCCAACGATGAGGTCGTCAGCACCGATCGCATAGAGAGTTTCCGTGCTCTCCTCTGTCAGACACACCACACGCTGTGGGAAAGCCGATGTCATTTGCGTCGAGGTTTGCCGGTGCGGATTAATACCACCGGGGTTTTGTCTGCCTTGATCATTGATCGATGTGCTTCCCGGAAGGCCGGATAGTCCGCCGATTCTACCCGCGTCTTATGCAGTACAACCGTGCGACGCAGCCGAAGGCTCTTGCCGGACATCGTTGCAGTAAAGGAGTAACTGATCGACGGAAGACTGAAGCTGACCGGGGCAAGGGGCTTGCCGAAACGGTAACCCTTGGGTGGTACGATCAGGATCTCTGCGGTAACCGAATCGTAGTCTGCGTTGAAGAGCAGTGGAAACGCACGTCGCTCAAGATCGTAGGGTGACTCTTTGTACACGGCTGGTGATGACCAAACAATCGGAAGGGAGACCGTGTCGCTTATCGTGTCTGACTGTAGCTCGAACTCCCCAACCTGAAAATCGGACTTCCCATCCATGACGCCACGCATGTGTATCGTTGGCGTAAGGGGCGATGAAGGCGTTGGTACGATCCATGCAGTATCAAATCGCGGAGACCGCATCTCGTCAAGCAAACGCTTCCGCTTAAACATAAACGATGAGTCGATGTCACTTGCGCGAAGAGAGATTTCATGCGATGCTGATTTCGCATCGTTGAACGTAACGACTGACCGCACATGGAACTCGCGCGTGTTGATGAAACGTCGGTGCATCAGCACCGGGTCACGCATCTGTTGGCCGAGCGGCAAGCCGTACTTGTCTTCGATCAGTCGTGGTGCCATGCCGAAGGGCATTGTCCGCTCTGATAGGTCCACCATCTGTGCTCGTGTTTCACCGGGCACAACAACGATGACGTGATTGAATGGGGCCAGGCCGGGAGATGGCTCGTTGTAGTTCAGTCCGGAGTTTGTATTCACTAGGGCCGGCAGGGCTTCAACTCCGCGCTCGGTCAACATTGTGATAGCTAAAGCTACCTTATCGGACACAGTCGCTGATTTACGTTGGAGGACGTCGCAGGCGCGATGTGGAGCATACAGCGATGATGGTTTGTCAGCGAGTTCGAGTGAGTCAATAACCCAGCGGGTTACTGTCTGAACAACAACATCCTTACTCCATTTCGTGTGCGATGGAAGCAGACGCTCAACAAGTGTCCGCAACTCATCGCACGGCTGCATGCGTCGCTTGTACAGGTCTTCGGCGTAGGTGCTTACCGTTCGCCAGTTATAAAATGTTCCGAAGGCGATACGAGGTGCGAAATGCTCGGCAGGGGGCATGTCCGGTTCAGGCACTAGGCGCGGTACATCGCGTATCTCCCACGTAAATATCGTTCCGGAGGGCGTCTCACGGTCAGTAAAGTCTGGCAGAACGTTCTGTGTGCTGAATTGGTAGTAGGCGGTCGGCGGTACGATAACGCAGAGCCGTGCACGACGCACAGGATCTGCATTAGATACCTCCATGTCGGCATTTGCAAACAATGGGAATGTGGAGTCGCGGACCAGTCGTTCAACACGATACACCAGCACGTCGCCAGGCCGCACGTCGGACAGTGATGCTGCTGAGTCGTTCAGATCAACGGTACGCTTTGATCCATCGCCCCCTATCACGATGAAATTCTGCTGTGTATACGGATCGCTTGATGCGCGCATCGGAAGGGGCACCTTGCCGCTGCGATCCACTGTGTGGATTCGCTGGATAACGGCAGCCTTCTTGGCAACGGTGCTGCCAGAGAGGATGGCCTGCTGAATATCGGTGAAGATGGTCTCCGATTGCAGAGAGTCCTTGATAGGTTCGCCCGCTGCTGCTTGCGCCAGACTATCAAGATTCACCGGGGTGATCTCCTGCAGTGGGTGCGGACGCTCAAGCACTGTGAAAGCGCTGCGCCAGGCTTCGGGGAGTCCCGGATCGATCTCGAGAGCTCGCTCAATGCAGAAACGGGCCGAATCCTTGCTGCCCAGCTTGTGGTGGGCAAGCCCCTTGATGTGCCAAGCCGGCGCTAGTTCCTGCACGAGTGATAATGCGCGCCGAGTCATACGGAGTGCTTCCACGGCATTTCCCGACCGCAGGAGTTCCTGTGCCTGAGATGTGAGCCATAAAGCGCCGGATGTATCCAGCTCTGCGCTGACGCGCACAGTCTGCAAAAGCGCTTCGTTGTTCTGAAAGGCCTGGTCCACCTCATCGCGACGATTATCGACCATCGATGCCGCCGGATTGACGGAGGATGTCGACTGCATGGCAGAGTTGATCGTGAGTCCGGAAAGGGGGCGGCCTGAGGTATCCTCAATGGCCAAGGAGAAGGCGAGAAGTGGCATCACTTCCCGTCCAATACGGATGCGCAGCGTGTTCCACCCCTGGCCAAGTGTACAGGAAATCGTGATTGACGATGAACGAGCAAACACATCGTTGTCAATGGCGGCAACAAGCGAGTCGTTCAGATACAGCCGCGCAGCTCCAATGAGTCCGAGGCGAAGATGCACGCGTTGCTCGGTGGGAGCATTAATGGCCGTACGTGCCAGAAACAGGCACGACCTCGACGGGGCATGCCCGGTGAGGTTCACCCAACCGAGAAGGTCAGCGGCATGGTAGGCGTTCCATCGTGCCACGCCACCCCACATGTTCTCAAAGCTGCTTGTGGTGGCTCTCTCGAGCTCCGGTGGTGAGCGCCGCGCCACGCCCGTGCCACCTACATTGGCAAAGGGGCCAACCACCGACCAGTCGGCGATCATCGACTGCAGGGAAGGGGGCTTGGGCTGCTGGGCGCGCAGACCAGCAGGTGCCAGAAGAAGTGTCGTTACCAGAACCAGACACAGAATCAGCTCGGAAGGAACACCGTACCCAAACCATGGTTTGCGTATCAGTGGGTTTGCTACTTTGCAATGCATAGTCACAAACTACCAAATGCCATGTTTACCGTTTCGTCCATCCTCGTACCAACTGACTTCTCCGAGAACGCCCAGAAGGCTCTTGACCTTGCCAAAGAGATTGCCCGGGGAACCAACGCAACCCTTCATTTGGTCCACGTCGTCGAGCCGGTAGTTTACCCGGCTGACTGGAGTTACGCACAAGTTGGGTTTGCCGATCTCGAACGGGAGCTTGAGACCAACATGCAGAAGGAGCTCAACGGTATGGCCGATCTTCTGCAGAAGGAAGGCTACAAAGTAGAAACAGCCATTCTTCGTGGTCGCGCCAGTGACGAAATCTGTGCCTATGCCAAGGACCACAAGGCCAGTATCGTTGCCATCGGCACGCACGGACGTGGTGGACTTGAGCACTTTCTTTTCGGAAGCACCACCGAGCGTGTGCTCCGAAAAGCCCCTTGTCCGGTACTTTCTGTCCGCCTCGAACACTGACCCTATGCCAATCGTTAAAACATCGAAGCTCATCACGATCGAGCGTCACATCACCGAGGAGGGGGCGATGCACCCCGACGCTACCGGTGAGTTCTCCCATCTGCTGCGGGACTTCACGCTGGCCATGCGCATTCTGGCGCGTGATGTGCGCCGTGCCGGACTTAACGATGTGCTCGGATCCACCGACGGCACGAATGTTCACGGCGAACGCGTTAAGCGGCTTGACCTCCATGCAAACGAGGTGATCTTCCGTGCCATGGATCACGGCGGCCACCTCTGCGTGATGGCCTCCGAGGAGTCTGACGGACTGATCCGAATACCAAACGAGTACCGTCGTGGAAAGTACGTACTTGTCTTCGATCCGCTCGATGGATCATCGAACATTGACGTGAACGTAACCATCGGAACGATCTTCTCTATCTACAAGCGTATCGATCCGCAGCTCACCACAGATGGCACACTCGAAGACTGTCTGCAGCCGGGATGGAAGCAGGTTGCTGCAGGCTACTGCATGTATGGATCCAGCACGCAGCTGGTGTATTCCAGCGGCAATGGTGTGGATGTGTTCACCTTCGATCCGACGATCGGGGAGTTTCTTCTGACGTATGAGAAGATCCGCATTCCGCAGCGTGGAAAGATCTACTCGGTTAACTCTGGTAATGCGCACATCTGGCCGCAGGGAATCCGCGACTACGTCTCGTGGCTGCTGCGTCCATCGGATGACGGGCTTCGTCCGTATTCGCTCCGCTATGTTGGTACGATGGTTGCCGATGTGCACCGGACGCTTCACTACGGAGGCATTTTTCTCTATCCGGGAGATGTTCGCATGCCGGACGGAAAGCTGCGACTCGTCTATGAAGTGAACCCGATGTCGTTTCTCGTTGAGCAGGCCGGCGGACTCTCCAGCGATGGCGTTAATCGGATCCTTGACCTGCAGCCGACCTCGTTGCACCAGCGCGTGCCCTGCTTCATGGGGAGTCCCGAGGACGTTCTTGAAGTGGAGCGTTTTCTGCGCGACGCCTCGCAGCCGTAGTTTCGCTGCGTTCACTCACCCAAGGACGGAGCCATGTCTACACGTCGAACATTTCTCGCTGCTGCAGGCACGGGTGCCGCAGCTTTGGTCGTGGGAGCCCCTTCGCTTCATGCAATCGGATTTGAGCCAACGCCGGCTCCGGGCAAGCATGAGCTCCCGGCATTGCCGTATTCCTTCGACGCTCTTGAGCCGCACATCGATGCGCAGACAATGCAGATCCATCACGATAAGCATCACCTTGCCTATGTGAACGGACTGAACAAGGCCGAAGAAGAACTTGCCAAGGCCCGCGCAACGGACGACTATGCTCTTATCCAGCACTGGTCAAAGCAGGCTGCCTTTCACGGGGGTGGACACTGGCTCCATTCCATGTTCTGGAAGATCATTGGCACACCTGGCAAGCAGGGAGGGGGCGAACCAACCGGAGATCTTCTTGAAGCAATCAACGATGGCTTTGGCTCGTTTGCAGCGTTTAAGAAGCAGTTCTCAGCGGCCGCGGCCGCGGTGGAGGGTAGTGGCTGGGCTCTATTGCACTATCGTCACGATGATGGACGCCTTATCGTGATGCAGGCCGAGAACCAGCACAAGCTCTCCTCATGGGGCACGACGCCCATTTTGGGGCTTGATGTGTGGGAACATGCCTACTACTTGAAGTACCAGAACAAGCGTCCGGATTACGTAACAGCCTGGTGGAATGTTGTCAACTGGGATGCCGTTGCGGCCAATCTTGCATCGCTCCGTCGCTAAGCGGGGCATGTGCGCCGTCCGGTGAATCAAAGAGAAATTATCAGTCGATGTGGAAAACTCCTTGTTTCGAGGGGTTTTGGCGGTAACTTGCATTTGCTAGGGTGTTGGCGGGACGGCGCCTTGGTGATTTCGGGTCGAGATAAATCAGTGGTTCAACGCCGAAATCGTCCAAACGTTCCGCAAAGGGTCGATGTATGAATATCTATGTAGGCAATCTGCCGTACTCAATGGATGACAATGAGCTTCGCGCTTCATTCTCAGAGTTCGGCACCGTGCAGTCCGCTTCCGTTGTGAAGGACAAGTTCACGGGGCGTTCGCGCGGGTTCGGTTTTGTGGAAATGCCGGACGCTGCCGCTGGCAATCAGGCGATCGAGGCGATGAACGGCCGCAACATGGGCGGACGTCCACTTGTTGTGAACGAAGCTCGTCCACGCGAAGAGCGTCCAATGCGGAATGACCGCGGTCCACGCCACTGATCCACTCCATGCGATCATGAGCCAGAACGGCCACCCATTCGGGTGGCCGTTCGTATTTTGTGCCCTGCCTGCCCCCTACCGAGCTGACGGGGGCCGAACAACTTCCCCCAACTACGACGGCATTACTCATGCAAGTCTTTGATACGATTTCGGGCATGGGCCACGAACAGGTGGTTCTTTGTTCTGACACCGTAACCGGTCTCCGTGCCATCATCGGCATCCACAACACCTCACTTGGCCCATCACTTGGCGGCACACGCTTCTGGAATTACGACTCCGACGAGGCAGCCATTACGGACGTGCTCCGGCTATCACGCGGTATGACCTACAAGGCAGCCGTCAGCGGAGTGAACCTCGGTGGCGGCAAGGCGGTGATCATCGGTGATCCGCGCACAGACAAGAGCGAAGGACTCTTCCGCGCCTTCGGGCGTATGGTGGAGAGCCTGCGTGGACGCTACATCACGGCCGAGGACGTGGGCACAAGCGTGCGGGATATGGAATGGATCCGCATGGAAACGAAGTACGTCACGGGCATCGGCGGACCCGGTGGATCGGGCGATCCAAGTCCGGTGACTGCACTTGGCGTGTACTCAGGGATGCGTGCTTCGGCAAAGGCAACCTGGGGCACAGATTCTCTTGCCGGCAAGACGGTTGTTGTGCAGGGGGCTGGTAATGTAGCGACCTATCTCGTTGAACATCTCGTCAAGGACGGTGCACGTGTTCTCGTGTCCGACATTTACGATGATAAGGTCAGCGCGCTTGCTTCGCGCACAGGAGCAGAGGTTATCGCTCCGGACGCTGTGTACACAACGCCATGCGATGTGTTCTCGCCAAATGCTCTTGGAGCGATCCTGAACGACGACACGATTCCGAATCTTGCGTGCGCCATTGTCTGCGGCGGAGCAAACAATCAGCTGAAGGACGAAAAGAAGCACGGCGAAATGCTCCGTAGCAAGGGTATTCTCTATGCACCGGACTACGTCGTGAACTCGGGCGGTCTGATGAATGTGGCATCAGAAGTCGAAGGCTACGATCGCGCTAAGGTGATGCGTCAGGCCGAAGGTGTCTATGACATTACCGCCAACATCATCCGAATCGCGAATGAGCGCAATATTCTCACGAATGAAGCCTCAAACGCGATCGCCGAAGAACGTCTGCGTCAGGTACGCCACGTACACGGTTCGTATGTTGGCAGTCCATCAATTCGTGGCGTTTAACGCGTCGGAGATCCATTGACAGATTCATCACAGTCGAATGACTTTCCCGTCAGTCGCAAGACAACGGTAAGAGGGTCGCGTCACCTTGCTCGGGAAAAGGTCCTTCAGATCCTTGCAGCTACCGATGGTGGCAATGTTGAGATCGACGTTGCCTTTCGGCACGTTTTCTACCGACAGTTCACGTTTGATCCGAAGGATGCGCCCGAGGGAACGCGGATCCTCCACCCGGATGAGGTGCATGAGCTTGAAGCGGATGTTCCGATTTCGTGGAGTAACGATGACGTTGAGTATGCTCGACGTGTGATTGCTGCTGCAATCAACGGTAAAGAATCGAGTACCGAACTGATCCGCAAGCATGCCCAGAACTGGGAATTCGACCGCATCGCCATGCTTGATATCATCCTGATGAGAATGGCTATCAGCGAGCTGCTTTCGTGCCAAGAAATCCCCATCAAGGTAACCATCAATGAGGTTATCGAGTTAGCAAAGAGATACTCGACTGACAAAAGCGGAACGTTTATCAATGGCATTCTGGATGCCATCATCGAAGAACTGAAGTCAACGGATTCCATCAAGAAATCTGGACGGGGCTTGCAGCCCTAACCGGGAGGGACAGCATGATTCGCACATCTGCACCTGTGGTTGCCATTGTTATGGCACTAAGCGTGGTACTTTTTTCGCAAGCCGCAACGGCGCAACGTATCACCTGGATCAAGACTCTTGGCGGACCGAGCTTCGACATGCTCGAATGTTTGCATGTCGCTCCTGACGGTTCATGCAGCGCTATCGGCACCTTCTCTGATTCTATCGACGTTGGCGGAATTGTATTGCAGTCGATCGGCAGCTACGATGTCTTTACATCCCGGTACAGTGCAAAAGGGAACCTTGGTACGGCCGCTGCTCATGGTGGCCTGGATGCGGATGAAGGTCAGTCGACCGTTGTCGACAATAAGGGTAATGTCTATTTCGCAGGTGCCTTTATCGACGTAGCCGTTATCGCCGGTGAGCAGGTTGAAGGCCTAACAGCTTCATCGATGGACATGTTTATTGCCAAGACCAGCAAGGAAGGACTTCTTCAGTGGATCAAGGTCTTTGGCTCGCCGACGTATGATGAAGGAGCCCCATCAATTGCAGTGGATTCAACGGGTAACATCTACGTTGCCGGTGGCGTGGGTGGCACTGGACAGTTCGGTACAAAGACCTACAAGTCCGTCGGCACGCTCGATGCCTTCGTTGCCAAGATGAATGCGAACGGCGACTTCCTCTGGGTGCAGGGTGCTGGGTCCTCTGATAACGACAGAACGTCTCACGTACATGTTACACCGAACGGCGATCGTGTCTATGCCGTCGGTAACTTCATCGGTCAGGTAAACTTCGGTAGCAACACAATCGAAAGCTTCGTTAACCGAACAGACTTTTTTGTACGTGCGTTGAATGCATCGGGTCAGCCCCTTTGGTGCAAGCGCATTGGTTCAAGCGAGCCGGACTTCCAGATCGGTGCCAACACAACGAGTGACGGCAAGCTATTGGTCACTGGTGCAATGCGCCTGACAACAACATTCGATACGAAGACGTTGAAGGCTGACGGCGAAAACGCCTCTGATGTGTTTGTTGCACGTGTCTCGAAGGACGGCGAATTCGAGTTGCTCCGTCGATATGGCAGCACCTTTGAAGAGATCGCAACGTGTATCGTTGCGGATGCAAAGGGCAACATGTTCGTTGGCGGTTCATTCGATAGCACAACGATCATGGATTCGTTCCAAGAGGATTCGAAGGGGGCTAGTGATGGCTTCATCATGCGTCTTGTAGCGAACGGTGACGTTGATTGGGTTCGCACATTTGGTGGACCGTATGAAGATGCTGTTACCGGCGTTGGAATCGATGCAAAAGGCATTCCCTACGTAGGCGGCACGTTTGAAACCTACGCCTGGTTCGATGACCAGAAGATCACGGGCAAGGGATTCGACGACCTCTTCATCGCAGCTCTCGATTGTGGTCCAAGCACACAGCTGCGCCCGAGCACAAAGCAGCTCAAGCTGTGTGAAGGAATGTATCGTCCGATAGTAGCGCGCCTTGGATATCCATCGTATGAGTGGTTCATCAATGGCACGAAAGGTTCTGAGCCAAGTTTCACGCTGAAGACAACGAATCTGAAGGCTGGCACGTACACTATCTACTGCCGCATTAAGGGCTTTGATGAGTGTATCAAGAACACCGACACTATCAAGGTCATCGTCAGGCCCGGCCTGGACGTTCCTGTTATCACGAAAAGCGGCAACGATCTTACATGCAGCACCGACCTCGTGAATTACCAGTGGTATCGCGAGGGCAAGAAGATTAGTGGTGCAACATCGCGTGTGGTCAAGATCGATGGAGATGGCAACTACCGAGTTCTGATCTCCGATACGGCCGGTTGTGAACGCTGGTCAGAGAACTTCCTTGTTGGCACAACAAGTGTTGATGATCTTATCGACGGAACCTCGATCGCTGTGTATCCAAACCCGACGTCAGGTACGTTTACAATCGCCGGAGCAGAAGGCGTGGAAGTATCAGTTAGCGATGTCATGGGTCGCGTTGTTTCCTACGTAGCATCGGCAGCCCCATACCAGTCGCTGGAAATCGACGGCGCTGTTGGCACGTATGTCGTGACGCTTCGCTCGGGTGGTCAATCACGATCGATCATCTTGCAAAAGCGCTAAGGGTCCTCGCTGAACGTCAACGATCAATGCAACAACAACAGGAACGAATTCAAAAGCAAGGGCAGCGGGGTGTTCCAACCACACAGCGCTGCCCTTGTAGTTTGAATACCCTACAGCATACAGACAGACCGTGCAGGTCCACGTAATAACTGACCGCAACGGAGCAAGAGGCATCAAGGCAAGGGGCGCGATGAGATACCACGGGTGAACGACAGGCGACAGGACAGCCAGCGTCACAAGAGTCAATGCGAGAGCAACCACGGGTTGACTGCGCCATCGATTGATGATCACGCCGGAGCAGACAAGCCCAAGAATCACTAGAAGAGGACGAGTGAGAGCATCGCTAACGAGCGACGTAAGCAGAGTGTATGCTGCCGAATTTGTCTGCCACGATGTTGTGAATGTTCCAAGCGAACCGAGCAGGTTTGGACCGACGAACGGAAGGTAAATGACTATGAGCGCACCAAGCATTGAAGCAAATAGTCGCGCCTGGTCCCGGCGATCAAGTCCAATGAGCAGCACCGGAAGTGCCACGATGGGCAGATACTTAATACTCACGGCTGCGCCGAGAAGGACACCACTAAGGATGATGCGGCGCGAGTCACGAGCAGAGATGGACATTATCATGACAAGCGCCATCGCAAGGTCGATATGCCCATCGATAAATCCGTGGAGCAGAACAACCGGTGAAAGGGCACAAAGAAGCATCCACTTCCGATGTTGTGGTTCGGACATTCTCCAAGCAGTGACACCGAGTGCTATGAAAGTCATCCATAGCACAAGCTTCCACGCGATTGTATCGCCCCCTGAGAAGAGGCTCGCAAAGGCAAACAGCAGCTGCGCTCCAGGGGGATAGATTGTGAGCAGCGAAGAGTACGGCAGGGAATCCGGGAGGATGTGCGTGCCGTTATCATAGCGAAGATCTTGCACGTCATGTGCAATTGGAGGCGATGAAAAGGGGCTCACCTGATGAATGGTCAGCCATCCATCCCACTGATACCGAAGGATATCATCGGTGAAGAGTCCGTAGGGAAGTGCAGTGCTGGCAAGGCATACAAGCAGTGCGAGCAGTGCTCGCCGAGTGATGATGCTGCGATGCTGCGGAGTTGACTGCAAAAACGAAGTCACGAGTGCAAGCCATGCCACGGACATACCATACCAGATGGGAATGGGCTCAGCCCACGATGCCAGACCAAATCCATGGCATGTCAGTAGCACCATCCCGAGAAGAATGGCTACAACTGAGGCGTCAGCGACGAAGGGTAAGACGCGCGATGGTTGAGAGAATCTTTGCACCCGCACGGATGGAACCTACGACGGTTCCCGAGATCTTCGATGTGCCGATGCGACGTCGGTAACGAACTGGGATCTCTTGGAAAGCAATACCGTGCTTGGCCACCTTTATCTGCATCTCAATTGTCCACCCCCATGTGCGGTCCTGCATATTGAGCTGTTCGAGCACTTCCCAGCGCACGGCCCGCAGTGGTCCGAGATCCGTGTATCGTGTGTTCCAGATCAACCTGATCAGAGTTGTTGACAGCCAGTTACCAAAGATCTGCTGAGGCGTCAGCGACCCGGCATCAGCCAGCCCTGTCGTCCGGCTTCCCAAACATATCCCTACATCCGTCGTGTTCATCACCTCAATGATAGCCCGAACATCATCAGGATGATCGCTGGCATCGGCGTCGAGGAAGAGAACGAGTGACGAGTGACGATGACAATACTAGCCGCGGGCCTTGGCCCGGGGAGCGAGTGACGCGTGACGATGTCACGAATATTTTGTATTCCGCGTAGGCATGCAGCACCATAGCCGCGTTGGGGTTCGTGCACAACCAATGCACCATGTTCGCGCGCTACCTCCGCCGTCCGGTCAGATGACCCATTATCGACCACGATAATGACGTCGGCGCAGTCACGAACCGAATCGATAACAATACCGATCGATTGCTCTTCGTTGAGCGCAGGGATGAGGATGTAGGTGGGAAGTGACAGAGTTACAGAGTGACGAAGTGACGAGTGATGATATTAGCCCCGGACCTTGGCCCGGGGAACAAGTGACGAGTGATGAAATTAGCCCCGGGCCTTGGCCCGGGGAACAAGCGACGAGTGATGATATTCGCTCCGTTCCTTGGCCCGGGGAATAAGTGACGAGTGATGATATTAGTCCCGGGCCTTGGCCCGGGGAAGGAATGACGAAGATAGCCCAGGCATTGTACCTCCGTACCTCTTCAAACAACCACGAACAAGAAAAAGACATTTGGTATGGGCCATACGGCCTTATTAGACAATTCTGCAGGGCCTAGCTTGAAAAATATGCCTCGCCCCTTACGTGAATTGCGATTGCCGTACGGTGTTCCGTCCGATCCGGTAGAGGCATTTGCGATGGTTGTGCGCGAGCGACGTCTGGAATTGGGCCTTACGCAGAGCGATATGGAAGACGAAGGGTCGTTTGATCGTTCCTACATGTCAAAGCTGGAACTGGCAAAACGTACGCCAGATCTGACCGCAATATTTCACATCGCAAAGAAGCTCGAGCTGCTACCCCATGAGCTGATGCTACGAGTCGAGAAGAAGCTTGGGGAGCAGAAAAATGACCGATGACCGATGACCAATGACGAGTTCTCTTTCACCTCTGTAACTCCGTAACTCAGTAATTCCGTAACTCAGTAATTACTCCAC
>JBJTEQ010000177.1:0-4323 GCA_046092945.1 Kapaibacterium sp. (SeqCode) | reverse complement strand
GTATCAGTGAAGGGGGCTATGCTCACCCCCTTGGAGGATGAGCTATGGATGAACTGCTTGTCGTTCAGCGCTATTCCAACATGGTTGATGCGTCCGCCGGAGAGCGAGAAAAACACCAGATCGCCGCCTTGAAGATCGTTTTTTTCAACCGTGGAACCGATTCGAAACATATCGGCGGAAACCCGTGGCAGCGCAAAGCCATTAGAGACAAAGCAATAGGAGACAAACCCCGAGCAATCAAAACAGTCGGGTGTTGTGCCCGCGTTACAGTAGGACGTGCCCAGAAGATCCATTGCCTTATCAACAACGGGCTGAAGGGCAGGGGGCGCACTGACCCGCACTCGAGATGTGCTGGAGCAGCCGCTGAGCACAGCGATCACGACACCAAGTACAAGAAGCAGGGGCCACTTACGCATCCTTCTGCTGGGGGAGCAGGATCGATGCCACTACGCTGACGGCGAGCACAACAGCGATGACGGCCAAGGCGATCTCGATCGGCATCACATAGAAGTCGTGGATCAGCATCTTGACGCCGATGAAAGACAGGATGATGCTGAGGCCGTACTTGAGGTAGTGGAAGATGCCCATCACGCCGGCGACGGCGAAGAAGAGAGACCGCAGCCCCATTACGGCGAAGACGTTCGATGTGAAGACGATGAACGGGTCCTTGGTCACAGCGAAGATGGCCGGAATTGAATCGACGGCGAAGACGAGGTCAGTGAACTCCACAACGATCACGACGAGGAACAATGGTGTGAACCAGCGCACGCCATCCTTGATGATTGAAAACCTCTCCTGATGATAATCAGGGGTAATGCGCAGATACTTCCGTGCGATGCGCACCACGGCATTAGCTTCGAGCTCCTCTGCCTCCTCATCACTGAAGGCCATGCGGATTCCGGTGAAGATTAGAAAGGCTCCGAAGACGTAAAAGATCCAGTGGAACGTGGCGATCAGTGCCGCCCCGATGGCGATCATGGAGCCGCGCATAACAAGCGCTCCGACGATTCCCCAGAAGAGAACTTTGTGGTGGTATTGCGGGGCAACCTTGAAGTATTTCAAGATCAGGATGATCACGAAGATGTTATCGACCGAGAGCGATTGCTCCAGGAGATAACCAGCAAAGAACTCCTGCGCTGCAACAGGCCCCTTTTCGAAGTACACAAAGAGGTTGAACAGCATCGCAAGGCATACCCAGAAGACTGTCCATCCAACGGCTTCGCTCACCTTGACAACATGGGGAGTCTTGTTGAAAACGCCCAGGTCGAGCGCAAGTAGCAGCAGGACAAGGACGATGAAACCGGTGTAGAGAAACGGGTCGGGGATGACAGGGAGCATCATGTTTTGCGAAACTACGACCGTAGATTGTACAAATGGGTCCACTGATTCTCATCGATGGCATGTCGCTCGTCTTCCGGGCCTACCATGCCCTGCAACGTACGGGGATGCAATCCCCTGCCGGAGAGCCGACATTTGCGGTGTTTGCCTTTGCCAACATCCTGACGTCACTGCTTGATAAACACACACCGGATGCGATCGCCGTGGTCTTCGACACGCCGGAGCCAACGTTCCGTCACGTGATGTACGACCAGTACAAGGCGCATCGTGATGCCTTTCCGGAAGATCTCGTCCCGCAGCTTGGACGCATTAAACAGCTGATCTCCCTTATGGGGCTCGAGATGGTGGAGATGCCTGGCTTCGAGGCAGACGATATCATCGGGACGATCTGCCGACGTGAGAGTAATGATGGACACGACATCCTCTGCGTGACGTCGGATAAAGACTACTTCCAGCTTGTGAACGACAAGGTCAAGATCCTTCGTCCGGGCAAGGATGTTGGCGAGTACGACGTGATGGACGCCGTGAAGGTCAAGGACAAGTTCGGCGTTGGCCCAGATCATGTGATCGACGTGCTGGCGCTCATCGGCGATTCTTCCGACAACGTCCCGGGCGTAAAGGGAGTGGGAGAAAAGACCGCCATTCCGCTTATCGAGCAGTTTGGCTCCCTCGAGGCGCTCTACGAGCACCTTGATCAGGTCGAGCGAGCTTCCGTAAAGAAAAAGCTCGAAGAAAGCCGGGACATGGCGTTTCTGTCGAAGCAGCTCGTGACCATTCACACGGACGTGCCCATCGACGCCAAGCGTGTTGCGCTTGTGCGTAAGCCCATGGACGCAATTGCGATAGATACGTTCTGCGAAGACCTTGGCTTTCATACGCTCCGCCGCAAGTTTGCCAAGTACGCTCAGGCCAGTAGTAGCGAAACCTCTGCAACGTCTGACACGAGTGCTCGGCACGAGAGTGTACAGCCCCCTGCAGAACCAACGCATCATCTAGCGATCCTCTCAGACCTTCCGCACGACTACACTCTCGTTGACACGCCCGGCTCGCTTGAGCAGGCTATCGCTGAGCTGAAAGGGGCTTTGGAGCTGTCATTCGATCTTGAGACAACCGGCCTCGACGCCATGCGGTGCCGCATCGTGGGCGTGGCATTGTCGGCTGCCGAGGGCAAGGCCTTCTATATCGATGTTGATGATCCCGATCCGTTGGAAGGGGGCTCCCTCTTTGGTGAGCACGGTGGTGGACATGGTCTGCCGGTAGCGGATGTTGTGAAAGCCATCAAGCCGCTTCTCGAAGACCCGTCGATAGAAAAGCTGGGACAGAATGCCAAGTTCGACATGCTGATCCTGAGTCGGTACGGGGTAAACGTACGCCCCCTGACCTTTGACAGCATGCTTGCCAGTTATGTGCTGGACCCAGACCGACCACACAACCTTGATGCTCTCTCCGAGCGGTGGCTGACGTATGCACCGATCTCGATCACCACACTCATCGGCGAGAAGCGCGGTCAGCAGCTGTCGATGAAGGAGATCGATCCCGCCCGCGTGTCGGAATATGCATGTGAGGACGCCGATGTTGCACTCAAGCTTCGTCACGTTCTGCAGCCCGAGCTGCAGAAGTCCGAGCTTCTGGACTTTGCCCGTAGGGTGGAGTTTGCCGCCGTGCCGGTGCTTGTCACCATGGAGCGCAACGGGGTGTGTATCAATACCGAGTCGCTCGGTGGACTTGGCGAGTTCATTCGCCGCGAGGCACGCCGGCTCGAAGCCGAGATCTGGAAGGAAGCCGGCGAGGAGTTCACCATCGCCTCTCCAAAGCAGCTTGCCGAAGTACTGTTCGAAAAGCTTATGCTGCCGGCGTCGAAGAAGACGAAGACAGGATATTCTACCGATTCATCGGTTCTCACCGAGCTGGCCGACTCGTATCCCATTGCGCAGATGATCCTCGACTACCGTCAGGTGGAGAAGCTCCGCTCGACGTATGTGGAGTCCTTGCCGAAGCTCATCAATCCCGATACGGGACGCGTGCACACAACGTTCAACCAGACGGTTGCCGCAACGGGACGTCTTTCTTCCACTGAGCCCAATCTGCAGAATATCCCGATCCGCACTGAGCTGGGACTGCGCATCCGCAAGGCCTTTGTGCCGCAGCGCAAGGGGTGGGTAATGGTATCGGCCGACTACTCCCAGATCGAACTGCGCATCATGGCAGCGATCTCTCAGGATGAGAACTTGCGCTCGGCCTTTGCCTCCGGAGCTGATATCCACTCTGCCACCGCTGCAATCCTTCACGACGTATCAATCGATGAGGTCACCCCGGATCAGCGTCGCGTAGCCAAGACCGTCAACTTCGGTATCATGTACGGACTCGGCGCATTTGGCCTTGCACAGCGCCTTGGCATCCCCCGCACGGAAGGTCAGAAGATCATCGAGAGCTACTTCGAAAAGTACCCCGGCATCAAGCGCTACATGGATGAGACTATCGAGTCCACAAGGGAATGGGGCTATGCAGCCACCATTCTCGGACGCCGCCGGTACTTCCCACTCATCAATGCCGCTAACCGCGGACTACGCACCGCTGCCGAGCGCGCAGCGATCAACATGCCCATCCAGGGTACCGCTGCCGACATGATGAAGCTTGCCATGATCCGCGTCCACAACCGCATGCAGGCCGACGGATTTTCCGCCCTGATGCTTCTGCAAGTGCACGACGAATTGGTGTTCGAAGCCCCCGAGAGCGAGGTTGAGTCACTCTCCACGATGGTAAAGCACGAAATGGAGCTTGCCCTACCACTCAACGGCGTGCCCGTGGTTGTGGAATCGGGAGCTGGACCATCGTGGTATGAAGCCCATTGAGGTTTGAGGTGTGAGGTGTGGGGTTTGGGGTGTGGGACGACGTACGCGTAGGGGCGAGACGCAGTCTCGCCCGTTGTTCGTCATTCCCTGCACTCATTCACGAACCATCCGAAGGGAGGGTCGCAGCATGCTG
>JBJTEQ010000176.1:0-2348 GCA_046092945.1 Kapaibacterium sp. (SeqCode) | reverse complement strand
ATGCCATATCGATCGCCTCTTCAAGTCCGATCTCGGCAGCGCTAATTGTTGATGCTGCGACGGCTGTGAGGAGAATGCCACAAATGCAGGCTCTGAGGACCATCATAAACTGCTTCCTATTTCTGTTGACGCACGGTCATTATCCCAACCGCGGGTCAAAGATATGAATACCAGTCATTTTCTATGCCATTGGTCACTCTACTTGATGGTAAATTCGCTATTGGAAAAATCAACACCCATGCAATTTGACGCCATGATCGAGCACGAGTTTCCTGAGCTGACCACCATAAGGATTCGCGGTGCCAGGGAACACAATCTTAAAGGTATCGACCTCGACATCCCGCGAGATCAACTCGTAGTCGTTACAGGTCTGAGTGGCTCAGGCAAGTCTTCCATTGCCTTTGATACGGTCTTCGCCGAAGGTCAGCGCCGATACGTTGAGAGTCTGTCGAGCTATGCCCGGCAATTCCTCGGAGTGATGAAGAAGCCCGACGTTGATATCATCGAGGGCCTCTCTCCGGCAATCTCCATCGAACAGAAGAGTATCGGTTCAAGCCCCCGCTCGACCGTCGGTACGGTGACGGAGATCTACGATTACCTGCGCTTGCTCTACGCCAAGGTTGGCGTTCAGTACTGCGTTACCTGTGCAATCCCCGTGCAGCAGCAGACGATCGATCAGATTGTGACTGCTGTGCTGGGACTCGGTGTCGGCACGCGTATCCAGATTCTCTCCCCCGTCGTCAAGGGACGAAAGGGGCATTACCGGGAACAACTCGATACGTTCCGACGTCAGGGCTTTACCCGGGTGCGCATCGATGGAGAACTGCAGGAGATCACCGAAGGAATGCAGCTCGCCCGATACAAAATGCATACGATCGAACTCGTGATCGATCGCCTTGTGGTGGAAGAAGCCCCTTCCAAGAGGCTCACCGATAGCATTGAGACAGCTCTTCATCTCGGAGAAGGTGGGCTGACAATCCTCTATGAATCCTCACCGGAAACCTGGAGTGAGAGCTTTTTCAGCACGAGTTATGCCTGTCCGCAATGCGGGACATCATACGAGACACCGGCTCCGAATATGTTCTCCTTCAATTCGCCCTACGGTGCGTGCGACACATGCGACGGTCTTGGCGAGATGCAGGATTTTGATCTATCGCTGGTTGTTCCGGATGGGACTCTTTCCATTGCCAAGGGCGGCATCGCTCCACTCGGCGTGCGCCGGGAAACATGGCTTTGGAAGCAGGTTTTGGCTTGGTGCGAGGCGCATGACGTATCGCTTACTGCCGCTATCGAAACTATCGACAAGAGCATTATCGAACGTCTTCTCTTCGGCTCTGAAGGAGCTACAACAGAGACCATCCACCAGGGACGAGCAGTGAAGCATTCGTTCATTGGTGTGCTTCCTTCTATCCGTCACCAATACGAGCAGACGACGTCTCTTTCCGTAAAGAAGGCAACGGAAAAGTACTTCTCTACAATCACATGCCGCACATGTCAAGGCGGTCGATTGAAGATCCCTCATCTGCACGTCCGCATTGCAGATGCTACTATTGAAGAAGTCTGCAAACGTGACATCACCGACGCTCGCGTCTGGTTTACGGCATTGCCGCAGCACTTGTCGGATCGTCAGATGACGATTGCGTTTCTGATCCTGAAGGAAATCAACCACCGCCTTGAATTCCTCGACGACGTGGGTCTGAACTACCTCACATTAAGCCGGCGCGCCAGGACGCTGTCAGGGGGCGAATCACAGCGCATCCGCTTGGCGTCCCAGATCGGCTCGAGACTTGTTGGGGTTACCTACGTGCTTGATGAGCCGAGCATCGGCCTGCATCAGCACGACAACCGCAAACTCATTGAATCTCTCAAGCGCCTGCGTGACCTTGGCAACACGGTCCTTGTTGTAGAGCACGACCGCGAAATGATCGAAGAAGCCGACACAATGATCGACGTCGGCCCCGGAGCCGGTGTCCATGGTGGGTCGATTGTTTCCGTGGAGTCCCAACAGCACCTTCAGAGGATCATTGCTGGGTCTGTAATACCACCGCAGGTGTCGGTGACACTGAAGTACCTGTGTGGCACATCCGTGGTTTTCGTCCAGAGCAGCGACGCACCGGTAACGGGCATCTCTTGCAACTGATCGGGGCACGTGGCAACAATCTGAAGTCGGTGAACCTTGACGTTCCGCTTGGAACCTTCACCTGCATTACCGGAATGAGCGGATCAGGCAAGAGTACCCTTATCAATGAGACACTCTATCCAATTCTCGCACATCACCTTCATCGGGCTGAGGGGCAGCCCCTTCCCTACTCGTCGATTAAAGGACTTGAGCGGATCGATAAAGTGAT
>JBJTEQ010000175.1:0-15406 GCA_046092945.1 Kapaibacterium sp. (SeqCode) | reverse complement strand
GTATTCATTTCTCGGCTACTACAACGTGTGTCACCTCGGAGCCGAGGTGCGCGATCCGGTAAAGACGATTCCGCGAAGTATGTATCTGTCGATCGTGGGAATTGGTCTTCTCTACCTGTCCTACCAGCTGGCAGTGTTTGGCGTTCTTCCCGCACGCGAAGTGGCAGCTTCAGACTTTGTTGTAAGTCTCTTTGTTGAGCGCCTCTACGGCCACTCCGTGGCCAACATCGTCACGGCCATGCTGCTCATTGTTGCCGCATCATCGTTGTTTAGTCTGATGCTCGGCTATTCGCGAATTCCCTATGCGGCTGCTCGCGACGGGAATTTCTTCCGAGTGTTGGGCAGGCTGCATGCCACGGAGCATTTCCCGCACATTGCGCTGCTTGTTCTAGCGGGCATAGGCATCGTGTTCAGCCTAACGCTGACGCTCAGTGATGCAATCAAGTCGATCATCACCATGCGCGTCTTTACCCAGTTCATCGCTCAGGCTGTTGGACTGCTTCTTCTGCGGCGTCGTGTGGGCTCCAACAGCATGCCGTGGAAAATGTGGCTCTATCCGCTTCCCGCACTCTGCGCCATTGCCGCATGGCTATGGCTGTTTACTGGTGCAAGTGCAACTCAGCAGAAGGTTGGCTTCGCAGCTCCGGTGGTTGGCACCATCGTGTTTCTGCTTATCGCACGTAACCGCAAAACCTGGCCGTTTGGTCAGTCTTTGATTCATTCTGCTGAAAGGGGCTCCGCATGACGCAGGCAATCAGTGGAAAGATCGTGGATGTTCATAAGCGTCGAATCTATCCGGGAACGGTTGTTGTGGAGGGTGGTCATATTCTTCGCATCGAAGCAACTCCCGACGGTCCTACCGATAGGTTTATCCTGCCGGGCTTTGTTGATGCTCACGTGCACATCGAATCGTCGATGCTTGTTCCGTCCGAGTTTGCCCGGCTGGCGGTTGTTCACGGAACAGTAGCCACCGTCAGCGATCCGCATGAGATCGGCAACGTTATGGGTGTTGACGGTGTACGATACATGCTGGACAATGCAGCACGAGTACCATTCACCGTTGCCTTTGGAGCCCCCTCCTGCGTGCCGGCTACAACGTTTGAAACTGCAGGGGCTGAGATCACGCCGGATGACATTCGCGAGCTCATGAATGATCCGCGCATCAGCTATCTGAGTGAGATGATGAACTGGCCGGGAGTGCTGAATCGCGACCCCATGGTGATGGAGAAGATCGCCATTGCTCACGCCGCAGGAAAGCCCGTTGATGGTCACGCCCCCGGACTGCGTTCCGATGATGCGCGCCGCTATGCCGAGCATGGGATAAGCACCGACCATGAGTGTTTTACCCTTGAAGAGGCATTGGACAAGATCGCTGTGGGGATGAAGATTCTGATTCGTGAAGGCTCAGCTGCGCGCAACTACGATGCTCTGCATCCGCTGCTTGCATCGCATCCGGAGCAGGTGATGTTCTGCAGTGACGATATGCATCCGGACTCGCTGGTGGCGGGGCACATCAATTTGCTGGTTCGACGAAGCATCGCACTCGGATACGACGTCTTCGACGTGCTTCGTGCTGCAAGTGTGCACCCGGTTCGCCACTACAAGCTGAACGTTGGTCTTCTTCGCGAGGGCGATGCGGCAGACTTCATTGTCGTTGATGACTTGTCGGATCTGAACGTTTTGGAAACGTGGATCAAGGGGCAACGTGTTGCGCAAAGTGGGGTGTCACGGATCTCGCATCACAACGAGGGCATTGTCAACAGATTCGACTGTTCTTCGATCGATGAGTCGTCCATTGCGTCCTTCGCTGATGGGGCAACTGTGCGGACAATCGTTGCGCACGACGGGCAGCTTGTGACTTCCGAGGAACACGTGACTCTGCCAACCGATGATGTGTTGAAGATCGTGGTGGTGAACCGCTACGCCAATGCTCCCGTAGCAACGGGGTTCATTCGCTCCTTTGGACTGCGCCATGGTGCGATCGCCAGCTCGGTGGCACATGACTCCCACAACATCGTTGCCGTTGGCTGTAGCGACGTAGCAATCGTCACGGCGGTCAATGCCATTATCGAATCTCGCGGCGGTGTCTCTGTGATTGATGACGAGGGAAGCCACGTACTCGAGCTGCCTGTTGCCGGACTCATGAGCACAGCTGACGGTTATGACGTGGCCCGACGGTACACTGAGCTCGACGCCCGTGCCAAGCAGCTGGGGTCAGCCTTGCGAGCCCCCTTCATGACCCTGTCCTTTATGGCGCTCCTGGTGATCCCGCAACTGAAGATGAGTGATAAGGGGCTCTTTGATGGCCAGAGCTTTCGTTTTACAAGTGTTGTGACCTCGTAGATTTGCCCGCATGACGATGATGTATAAAAAGGCGCAGTTTCCTGTCGATTCTTCCGTGCTTCGCCTTATCCAGTTTGCGTTGCACGAAGACATCGGCACGGGGGACATCACGAGTGATCTCTGTATTCCGCTCACGGCTCGTGCATCCGCACGATTCATCGTGAAGGAGCAGGGTGTCATCTGCGGCCTTCCGATCCTGCCCATTGTGTTTCGTCAGCTCTCCGATCATGTAAACGTCGATGTGCTGGTAGAGGAGGGGTCGGTTTGCCAGCCCGGCACCATCGTCGCTACTGTCGAAGGTCCGGCCCACGCCCTACTATCCGGTGAGCGAACAGCATTGAACTTTATCCAGCGCATGAGTGGTGTAGCAAGTAAGTCGCGCAGCTATGTGGAGCGGGTTGCTGGAACGCAGGCAAGCATTCTCGACACGCGAAAGACCATCCCCGGCTGGCGTTTGCTGGATAAGTATGCTACGCTGATCGGTGGAGCGAGGAATCACCGCTTCGGACTTTACGACATGGTGATGATCAAAGACAATCACATCACGGCTTGTGGCGGAATTCAACAGGCAGTCGATCGTGTTGTCAGCGAGCTCCGTTCGCACAAGGTTATCCGCATCGAAGTCGAAGCCCAGAATCTCGACGATGTTGCCCAGGTGCTTCGATGCTCCGGGGTACACCGCGTGATGTTCGACAACTTCACACCTGAGCTTGTGCGTCAGGGAGTTCAGCTTGTGGCCCACCGTCTCGAAACCGAGGCCAGTGGCGGGATCACCTACACGAACATTCGCGACTATGCTTTGGCAGGCGTCGACTATATCAGCGTCGGTGCGATTACGCATAGCGCCGTGGCGCTCGACATCTCGATGAAGTTCATTTTGCCCCGTCAGAGCTAACCGGTTTCCGGCGACGCCGAATCGGCTTCACTTTCTTGGTTCGCTTCTTCTTTGACAGGTGCCCATTGCCTGCTACACCGTCTCCGCCGAGTGAGAAGAGCGAGGGTAGGGGGCCGGCAAGAACGTACGATTTCATCTTGTACTCGTAGCAGATAGGCAGTTCGAGACCGTTCATCATGTAGTCAAAGTCTCTGGCGATTGTGCGGGTACTTACATCCAGAAATTCCGCCATTTGTCCGGCGGTAACGCGCTGACCGTCAGCGAGATGCTGGAGAATAATCCTAATACGGATCAGCATTGGTCGAGAGATGGGCTTCATAGCAGGCATTGATCACAAAAAATTCTATACACGATGCTACGATATTCACTATGCCATTTACCGTCATACTATGACAGCAATTGTCAAAATTAGTGCAACTGGGCCCATTCGCAAATCTCCGAGCGCTGCGGAACGACGAGTTGTTGCCTCGAAAGTGGCGTCAGACCTGGCTTGTGTGACGCGTTGCGCTACAATTCTTTACGAAGTCGGGCAACGGGTATACGAAGCTGTTCACGATACTTTGCAACGGTGCGTCGCGCCACGTTAAATCCGAGCTTCTTCAGATCCTTGCACAGCTTCTCGTCACTGAGCGGCTTATGCTTCGATTCGGCGTCCACCAGTTCTTTGATCCTCTGCTTAATGATCCGCGTTGAGACCTCCTCGCCGTCATCGGTTGTAAGGGATTCGCTGAAGAAATACTTCAGCTCGAATGTCCCAAACACTGTGAGAACGTATTTCGCGTTTACGATGCGGCAAACCGTGGAGATGTCAAGCCCAGTGATCTCGGAAACATCCTTGTAGATAAGGGGCTTCAGGTGGTCAGGACCACTGCGGAAGAACTCCTGCTGAAGTCCAACTATGGATGTCATGATGCGAAGCATAGTGTTCTTACGCTGCCGGAGAGCCTGCATCAAGAATTTCGCATCCTCATATTTACGTCGAAGAAACTCACGCGTCTCGCGGTTGAACTTCAGAAAGCGAGCTTCCTTTTTCAGTCGCTCATAGGCGGTGCTGACGCGCAGAACAGGAAGACGCGAATCGTTGACGGTGATGAGGAAGTCTGTTCCATCTTCGGTCAACTCCACCGAAAAATCCGGTACGACAGTATTGAACTCGGCATTGATAGTGCCCCCTCCCGGGCGCGGAGTCAGATGGCGAATAACCTCGATAGCTTCCCGGAGATAGGATTCGGTAACGCCAAGCTGCTTCTCGATAATGTGATAGTGTTTCATCGAGAACGCCTCGTAGGTCTTCGTCAGCACGAGCATGGCAAGCTTCTGGGCCGCATTCGGCTTTGAATTAGCACGCAATTGCGCAACGAGACATTCCTGCACACTTCGTGAGGCAATACCCGGTGGATCGAGCGATTGCACGCGCCGCAGCACCGCTTCGGCTTGTGCCATTGTTAGAGGCGTGAGCGTTCGATCAACTCCCTCAATGAGATCGCGCTGGTAGAGTGCAACACGAACCCCGTTGCTGATCTGGTAGACGGCCAGATTGTGTTCGCTGAATCGGTTGTTGACCTCATCGACGAGTTCATCAATGGGCCGCCGGAGGTAGCCGTCATCATCAATGCTGCCGATGATGTACTGTCCGAGTTCGCGCTCTTCGTCCGACAACGGTAGATACCGCAACTGATCAAGGAGGTCTTCCTCCAATGTCTCTACATCACTCAGCTGAAACCCAAAGTCATCGTCGCTATCATCAGCACCAACCGAGTCTGCAGCAGACCCCGAAGAATCATCTCCGATGAGGAGCTTCTGGAACTCCAACGCTTCCTGCATGTCGAAGTCTGACGTATCCGTGCTGGTTATAGGGGCATCGAGTGCCCCCTGATCATCCGTGCGGATCATGGCTACTTCTGGCGCAGGGCTAGCGTAGGCAGTCGATTCAGCAGATCCCTCTTGGTCGCCTGTTACACGGTCTGCCTCCTCAGCAGAGACCTCGTTCTCGTTTGCTTCCTCGAGCATCGGATTGTTCTCGAGCTCATTGCGGACGTGCTGCTCGAGCTGCAGCAGGGGAAGCTGCAGCATCTTGAGATACTGAATCTGCTGCGGAGTAAGTGACTGACTTAGCCCCGTCTGAAGATTGAGACCGACCTTCATGCGTCACCCTCATCCTTGCCGTGCGCGGCATTAAGGATGCGTTGATACAACTCCGGACCATAGGCACGGGTCAGTGCATCCTTGAGCGACTCAACAAGCGGTATGCCAAGTCTCTCGCCCATTTCCCTCCCGGGCTCACATTCGTCGATCTTCTCATAGTGCAGGTAGGGTCCGCCGAAGTTGGCAACCCGTATCGGGAATAGATGACAGGAAAGGGGCTTACGGAACGTTGACTCGCCATTGAGCCAGGCACGCTCAAGTGCGCACTTGGCAACGTCGGACTCATAGTAAACGAACACGCAGTCAGCGTCATCAATACATGCCACCGAGCGGTCTCCACGTTCACCTTCAACTGGATCGTTGCTCTCTAACCAGTTGCGCGAAGGCTCATCGAGGTAGGGAAGGGCCGTATGCATCTCACGTCGGAGTTCGACGACTTCTTCTTCCAGCAACGGTGCCCCGGCGCCCCCCTTAAGCGTGCAACACGCCCCCTTGCATCGCTTGAGATCGCAGGCGAATGACGTGGACAGAACCTGCTCCTGGAGCAGCAGATGGTCGAGCAGAATCATGGTTCGGAAAATTTAGCACGATTCTTGCTAGGAATAATCCACACCCACCTTGACGCTTATTGCAGCGAGCGCAAACGGAGCGAATTCGTAACAACCGTCACGGAGCTCATCGCCATAGCGAAGGCCGCGTACATCGGGGTAAGCTGAATGCCTGCGAGCGGTATCAGCACGCCGGCTGCGAGAGGGATTCCGAGGACGTTGTAGATAAACGCGAGCACGAAGTTCTGGCGGATCACTCCCATTGTTCTTGCCGAGATGTTGCGTGCTGTAATGATCGAACGAAGGTCGTTTCTCATCAGCATCACATCAGCCGACGTCTTGGCGATGTCGGCTGCAGACCCTAGGGCAATGCCGACATCGGCCTGTGCAAGGCAGGGGGCATCATTGATCCCGTCACCGATCATTGCCACAATCGACCCGCGACGCTGAAGTGTCGCGATAGCCTGGAGTTTTCCGTCCGGGCTTACCGAGTGAATAACCTCCTCAATTCCTGCCTGACGTGCCATTGCTTTTGCAGCAGCTTCGCGATCTCCGGTAAGCATTACGATGCGCTTGCCAGAAGTACGAAGATCAGCAACCACGGTAGCTGCCTCGGGACGCAGGTCGTCGGCAATTCCAAGGACAGCACACACGCTGCCGCCAATGCTGACGTAGGATATTGAGCAACCGTCAGCGGAGTACACCTCAGCAAGATTCGTGATCGACGCGGGGATGATGAGGAGAGATTCCGACATCATCTGTTCATTGCCGATCCGGATGCGGTGTCCATCCACAGTTCCTGAGGTGCCCCTTCCCGGAAGAGTTGTAACATCATCAGGTTCGGAAAGGCGAGCCCCCTGCTCATGGGACCATGCAACGATGGCATGGGCGAGAGGGTGTGCAGAGCGTTGTTCGATGCTACCAATGAGGCGGATGATCGTTTCGCGATCGAGCTTCGGGTGATCCGTTACTGTGGCGTGCTGCACCCGTGGCATTCCGCGCGTGAGCGTGCCGGTCTTGTCAAGAACGAATGTGTCGGCCAATTGCAGATGTTCAAGGCTGGCTGCATTACCGAAGAGGATTCCGCGTCGGGCCGCAGCGCCAGTGCCAACGGTGATAGCCGTTGGTGTGGCCAGTCCAAGTGCGCAGGGGCAGGCGATCACCAGAACAGAGATCGCAGAGATCAATGCCTGACCAAACGGGTCGGCATCCGTGCCAAGGAAGTACCAGCAGGCATAGGTGATGAGAGCGATAGCGACCACGATGGGAACGAAGATTCCGCTTATGGTGTCGGTCAGTCGCTGCACCGGTGCTTTGCTCGACTGGGCGGCCTCGACTGAACGGATGATACCAGCCAGGACCGTGTCGGAACCAACGGCCGTTGCCCGTGCGGTGAACGAACCTAAGGTGTTCACAGAGCCGCCAATGACGCGGTCGCCCACGCCACGCTCAACGGGAATACTCTCGCCGGTCAGCATTGACTCATCAACGGCCGACGTGCCGGAGACGATCGCACCGTCAACGGGCACCTGCTCTCCCGGGCGGACGATGAAGACGTCGCCGACAAGTACCTCGGACGCAGCGATACGTACTTCTTCGCCGCCCCTAACAACCAGGGCACTTCGGGCATGCTGTTGAAGAAGTGAGGACAACGTATCGGCCGTTCTCTGCTTTGCTCGGGATTCCAGCCATTTGCCAAGGAGAACGAGCGTAATGATCGTTGTTGCGGACTCGTAGTACGCGCCGGCATGGATATGGCCCGTGAAGAGATGGGGCGCGAACGTGATCAGTGAACTGATGAGAAAGGCCGACCCGGTGCCGAGAGCTACCAGCGTATCCATTGTGGCCTTGCCGTGTCGCAGGGCAATGGCCGCGCCGGAGAAGAACATGCGTCCCGACCACAGCACGGGCAACGCGAGAACAAAGAGCAGCGAATTCACATTCGCCACATTCCATCCTGACATCGACGCCATGGCAATGATCACCGTGGCCAGACTGAAGGGGGCTGAGAGTGTTAACGCTCGACGATAGGCATGGGCCGGTGCCTCAATACGACGCATGAAGTCATCCGTCGACGTCTGCTGGCGCTCGGTGTAGATAGCCTCGACGGTGTAACCGGCCGCGATGACGGCCTTTCTTAGCACTTCGTCCTCGACGGTGTCCGAGTACTCGACCACTGCACGATTCGTCACAAGGTTCGCGGATGCAGACGTAACGCCGTTGACGTTTCGCAAAGCCCCTTCAACAGCGGTTGTGCAGGCAGCGCAATGCATGCCCGCAATGTCGATCGTGCGCGTTGCCATGTCTAACGCGCATCAGAGCGCAGTCGGTCCTTGAACTGCTTGCGAAACTTCTCAACTTTCGGACGCACAACGAATGCACAGTAGGGCTGCGAGCCATTGCGTTCGTAGTAGTTCTGGTGATAGTCCTCGGCTTTGTAGAAGATTCCGGCTGGTGCAATCTCTGTGACAACCGGATCGGACCAGGTCTTCGATGCGTCAAGCTGCTTGATGTACTCGCGGCTCGTGGCAGCCTGTTCTTCGCTCAGGGTGAAGATGGCGCTCCGATACTGCGTACCAACGTCATTACCCTGACGGTTCAGCGTTGTCGGATCGTGAGAGGCAAAGAACACCTGTAACAGATCTGCAAAGGAGATGACCGAGGGATCGAATGTGATGCGGCATGCTTCAGCATGTCCCGTTGTCCCGTCACAGACCTCCTTGTAGGAGGGATTCTCCACCAAGCCGCCGATGTACCCACTTTCAACGGATATCACGCCGTCAACGAGCTCATAAACGGCCTCGATACACCAGAAACATCCGCCGGCAAGAATGGCAACATCGCGTCGTTGTGTGGAGTCCATAGAGTTCGGCTGAGAGAGGTTCATGGAAGGTGGCTTGTTGTTCGCATCTGCACAGCTGACGGACACCATGGTCGTGATGAGGAGCATCAGCAGAAGTTTCGATGAGTCGAGGATGTTCATGTGGCCGATCGTGCAATGCTGAATCCAAGGAACGCCATCAGCATGCCACCGATAATTGTGAGGAGGGAGTAGGTCGCAAACGACAGCACATCATGACGTTCCAGCAAAACCGTTGTTTCAACAGCAAATGCTGAATAGGTCGTAAAGCCGCCGCAAAGACCAGGTCCAAGAAAGAGCATTAACGGACGCCGCGCCGCGTCGGTTCCCTGCCCATAGGCCGTGAGAGCACCGAGAAGAAACGACCCGGTGAGGTTCACCGTGAGGGTGGACCACACAATCCCGCCATTGCTGAAGGGTAGCAATCCTACGCAATACCGAAGCCCGCTTCCGAGAGCACCGCCAGCCATGACAAAGAGAAGGTTCATCATGCCGAAACATACGCCGTTGTTCGGATATCTTTGCCGTCATGAAAACACACGTCACTCTCGTTACGATCTTTCTCTGTGCCGCAATGCTGCGTGCACAGGCCCCATTCATCCATACCAACACAATGGTCGATGCACCGGGATCAGAACCGAGGGAGCACCCACTTGATGTTGAGCGGCTTACCTTACGTGTGCGATTCGACCCACCCAAGGGTATCGTGTACGGCACGGTAACGCATGTTTTCCGCGTGCTACAGCCGAGCGTTGATTCCGTGGAGTTTGATGCTATCAAGATCCGGATCTCGTCGGCGAAGCTTGGGACAACGTCTGTGCGCTATCGTTCTACCGACACGTCGGTCATTGCCTACTTCTCGCCGGCATTGCGGTGGGATACCTATGACTCACTGACTATTGTCTATGAGGCAACACCTCGAAAGGGTATCTACTTCATCGGCTGGAACGACCCGTCAAGCCGGATGCGCAAGCAGATCTGGACGCAAGGGCAGGGAATCGACAATCGGCACTGGATCCCGATGTATGACGAGATGAACGATAAGATGATCACCGAGACCATCACAACGTTCGACGGAACGTACGAGGTGCTTTCGAATGGCACCCGGCTAGGTGTGGCAACGAATTCCGACGGAACGAAGACGTGGCATTATCGCATGACAAGGCCGCACGCTTCCTACCTGCTGATGCTTGCGATCGGAAACTATACGATAACCGAGCGTCGGTCTGCCAGCGGTGTGCCGATCTACCTCTACTCGTATCCGGACTTTCCTGAGCGGATCGATCCAACCTATATGTACAGTGTGGAGTCGATGGATTTTCTTGAAAGCGAGATCGGTGTTCCATACCCGTGGGAATCGTACAGTCAGGTTCCGGTGGCCGACTACATCTTCGGTGCCATGGAGAACACCACGGCAACCATCTTTGGTGACTTTTCGCAGACCGACAAGCGGAGCTGGTTGGACCGCTCGTACGTGGGGACAAATGTTCACGAGCTAACCCATCAATGGTTTGGTGACCTCGTAACGGCGCGCAGTCAGAAGTCTGTGTGGCTGCAGGAAAGCTTCGCCACCTTCTACCCACACCTGTTCACACGCCGTCAGCTGGCACTGGGCGGAGAAGATGGGTATCAGTGGAGCCGCCGTGGTATGCATCGCAGCGCGCTGGCAGCCGCGGAAAAGGACCGTTTGCCGATCGTCCATCCGTCGTCCGGCTCAGCACGAATTTATCCGAAGGGGGCCTGCGTGTTGGACATGATGAATTACGTGTTCGGAGATTCCGCCGTGCGACGTGTCATCCGACATTACACGATGAACCACATGTATCAGAACGTGGAAACAAACGATCTCTACCAGTCCTTCCAGGATACACTTGGCCTGGCTCCGGAGTGGTTCTTCGATCAGTGGCTGTACAAGGGTGGTGAGCCCCATTACAAGGTGAGTCATTCACCAAGCAGCGCGATGATCGATGGTTCGTCGACTCCGACAACGCTCGTAACAATTGAACAGATTCATCAGACGGATGCTCTCACGGGGCTTTTCCGCATGCCTATTGATGTAGGCGTCTATTACGCGGACGGAACCACCAGCCGCGTTCGCAGTGACGTCTCCAAGCAGGTCACCAGCGTCAACGTGCCGAACCCCGGAAAGAAGACCGTATCGTTCGTGCTCTTCGATCCCGGCTCGTACGTGCTGAAGAAGGTAACGTTTGACAAGACGTGGGAGGAGCGTCGTGCTCAGCTCACTCGCGCTGCGAACATGATCGACCGCTATGATGCGCTCGAGTCGATGCGTTCCGATGGTGATAGGGCGAAGGAGCGGATTGCACTTCTCAGCGATGTGATGGCCAAGGAAAGTTTCCACGCAATGAGATCCGAGGCAGTCCAGCAGGCTGCCGAGCTGGCACTCAACGGTACCGCAGACGCTTGGGCAATTGTGAGCAAGGGGCTTTCCGATCGCAGCGCCGACGTCCGCAAGGCGGCGATTAATGCCATTGTCACCGTGCCTGCTGACCTTCGCGATCAGGTCGAACAGATGCTCACGGACTCCTCGTACCAGATTATTCAGACGGCTCTGACAAAGCTCGCACGGTCTTTCCCGAAAGATGTTCGACGTTTCACCTCCCGGGTTTCGACGGTGCGCGGAATGCATGAGCGAGTGCGCATAGCCCGCTTGGAACTGGAAGCGGAAGGGGGCTCGCAGTCTGCCCTCGATGAGCTCGCAGATCTCTGTGGACCCGGTTGGGAGTTTATCACACGTCAGAATGCGATGGGTGCATTCCGTCGGTTGGGAACCATTACGCCCCTTTCCGCCTCACACATGATTGCGGCGATACTGGGCACGAATAACCGACTCAGCGGGGTTGCTGGTGGTATTGTCGGGGCGTTGTGTGAACAACCTCGGCTTAAGGCCGTGTTCCGGCAAGTCGTTACAGGAAAGGAACTTGAGTCCTCTCAAAAGGACCTTTTGAGCTCAGTATTGCGATAATGTGGAAAAGTTGGTGCGGTTCTTGCTTCCCGTAAGTGCGTAAGTCCGAGATTATCAGCGGTTTGTGATTGTTTCGGACATGCGTGTTGTCTATTTTCGGCAGTCGTGTGCCATGTACCCATGGTGGGTGGCGCCGTGGACACCTTTTCAACTGTGAAAAACGAATCGAAAAAAATCTTTTTAACTCCAGGAGGAGCTATGCTTCGTACCAGTACAGCGTTTGTCGCGTTGCTTGCGGCAATGATCCTCGGTTCGTCATCGATGATGGCGCAGCCGGCGATCTCGTTCGTTTCTCAGCCGACAAGCGGCTATGCATGCTTTGGTTCACTGTATCGCATGACGTGTATCGCTAACACGCCAGCTACATCGCGCACGGTGTATCAGTGGTTTCGCGACGGTGTCATGCTAAACGGCAGAACCGGAAACTTTTTGGATCTCACGGTGTCCGACTACGGTAGCGCCGGTGTGTATACGTGCATGGTAACTGCCACGGACACAGTGACGTTCACGGGCACATCAATGCTGATGTCCCAGGGCGCATCTGTGATCGTCGTGCGTGAGTCGCAGATCACGAGCCATCCATCATCGATGGCAGTTGCAATGGGAAGCACGGCAAACCTGATGGTCTCTGTCGAGGTCGTTGGCGCACCACAGAACTACCAGCCAACGTATCAGTGGATGAAGCGCACATGGAATGCTTCGACGTTGAGCTACAATGATGTGGCAGTCGATGACAATGGCCGTATCTACGGTTCGAAGTCCTCGATCCTTACGATTACGAACATTGGCGCTGCTGACACAGCTGGAATGTTTGTATGTATGGTAACTGGTTTCTGTAAGGGTGCTGTTACGACTCGTGCAGCTCGCCTCTTCTCGCCATCGATGTCAGCCTCGAACATGACGCCAAAGCTTTGCGTTGGCGGAACGATGTCGCTCTCCTGCGCCACGAACATCCCATCGCTTCCAGAAGGCGGAGCCGCGTATCAGTGGTTCAAGGGTGGCAAGGCGCTTGTGAATGGTGGCGGGGTCAACGGTGCAACGAGCAACGTTCTTGCCGTTAATAACGTTACCACGGCAGTTGCTGGTGAATACCACTGTGTGGTTTCGTACGGTACGCGTGAGCTGACCTATGAGTCAAACCCGGTAACGGTGACTGTTGGTGCCGAGCCAACGATCGTCCGCAATCCAGAAACAACAACAGCGTGCGAAGGTCAAGTCCTGAGCCTTTCTTCTGTGGTTACAGGCGCCGGCCTTTCATTCCAGTGGATGCGTGGTTCCGATCCGATCAAGGGCGAAACGGGTTCGACGATGTCGAAGCTTGCAACTCTTGAAGATGCCGGATACTACACGCTCGTTGTTTCAAACGAGTGCGGTGTGAAGACATCGCGTATCGCCGAAGTCAAGGTCGAGCCACTCCCTGGCATCGAAGCTCAGCCAAAGGATGTCGCTTTCAACGAAGGCGCACCGATCAGCTTCACTGTTCTCGCCAAGGGCCGCAACATCTACAACTATCAGTGGTTCCTCAATGGCGTTGCCATCGACGGTGCTACGCAGGCCACATACACCGTAGCAAGCGCAAAGCGCAGCGACGTAGGCCAGTACCACTGCGAAGTGTCGAACCTCTGCGGTTCGGTTAAGTCACGAGTTGCTTCGGCATCTTCTGTGTTGGGCGTTACGGACGATGTTGTTGCAGGCGGATATGTCCTCAGCACAGCTAAGCCAAACCCAACTGTTGATGCATCTGTGATCGGTTATACCGTTCCAGCAGCTCAGACGGTCCGTGTTGTTCTGAGCGACGTAACAGGCCGTGAAGTTGCTATGCTTGTCAACGAGGTCGTCGATGCTGGTACCCACGCTGTCTCGTTTAGCGCCGGTAGCCTCAACATCGGTCCTGGCGTGTATAATGTGACTCTCAACGCCGGTACGTTCGTTGCAACGCAGCAGGTTGTAGTCGTCAAGTAAGTCTTGGCATCAGTAATCAGAAAATCGAAGAGGCGGCAGGGTATCCCTGCCGCCTCTTTTCGTTTGTACAATGTGCTGTTTGCGTTTAGCGCAGATCGAGTACCTCCCAGCCCTTTGGGATGGTGTAGCTGAATCGTGTGTTCGAGGTGGATGGATTGGTCTGGAGTTTCGAGATCGAATAGGTGATCTTCGACGGACCCGAAACGACAACGAGCTTGGTAACATATGCTGAAGCATCAAGGGTGAGATCGAGAGACGTCACGTTTGCGATGACTGCAGCCGGTTGCGGCGCAGTCAACCGAAGAACAGTACCGGATGGGGTTTGCTCGACAATGCTCGATCGATACACCGAGATGATCTCGAAGAATACGCGTTCCAGCGAAACGTCGCTGGAAAGGGGCTTGTAGGCGTTCACAATGACGGACTTTGTGGAAGCCTGTGCATTCCATACCGTGCGTCCGTCACACGCAATAGTCCTCCCACCGGCTTCTATGCGATACTTGCCGCCTTTGCGCGCAGTGATTGAGCCACTGATGCCATCTGTCCCGGTAAAGCGCATACTGATCGATGAGAGCGACCGATATCGTGCATGGAACCTCTCCAGAATGTCGGCAGCGGAAGCATGCAGAGTGCCCAAGACCATGAGTCCGCCGGCCATAAGGTGTGTGAGTTTTATCATGGTTCTTTTTGACTCCTATCGTGTCGGAGCTGTACGTGCCGAAAAGGGGCCACGAAGTCCGGAGTACCCAGTGAGTTCAGCATCGATGGATCCGATTGGAATCTTTGTGCTCACCTTTACGGGGATTCGACGCTCATCATCGCTAAGCCAGAGCAGAAGCTTACCTTCAAACTTGAAGAGGCTGCCCGATTTGATAACGGGTTCAACGACAACACAGCGATACGTTCCTGACTCGAGTTCAATCTGCTGACGTCCGAGGATCTTGACGGCAAGGTCGTGCGTTTCACGGTCGAAAAAGTTCTGCAGGTAGATCACATCGCCACGCTTGTAGGTCGAGAGGTTCAGCGCTCGGATGTAGTAGAACGCTGAGACGATGTCGTGAACGAACTGCGGTATTGTGAACGTTCCTTCGGTAGTTGTTGCCGACTTCTTTACGTGGTCAAACGTGGCGGAGAAGTCCTTTTGAAAGCCCCCTTCACGGATGCTCTGCTCGAACTTCCAGGGAAAGATCCCATCGATATCGACAAGTGTTCGATAACGGTCGCGAACACGGTACAGAAAATCGAGCGACTTCAGCGATGCAACTTCGAATCGAATGTCGTAACAGGGACGTCCGGAGATCATCGCCGGCTGCTTGCCGATTGTGAACGATGCCGTGCCTGCTTTGATGAATTTGTACCCTACACTGTACTCCAGGCGTTCGCCAACACCAAACGCGTCATTGACTATGTGGCGCAACGGTGGCTTGTCATCGTCAGCGCGTATCAGCAGGGATGCTGAAAGCGTCAGTACAAGGATGATCAGGGGGCGTGCCATGCGAATTGAACCGACGCGTATGGTGAGATTGTCGTGTGCTCTCCATGACGATCATGCCGTTGTACGCACTGATCGTAGCACAGTCGGAGGACGGAATCTTGTGGGCCCGGCCGGCTTTGATCCAGCAACCACCGGATTATGAGTCAGCTGCTCTAAGAGTTGAGCTACGAGC
>JBJTEQ010000174.1:0-3186 GCA_046092945.1 Kapaibacterium sp. (SeqCode) | reverse complement strand
GTTCCTGCCATGACGCTTCCTGGTGAATTCGTGCAAAGATAGGAAGCCGAGACAATACCCGTCGTAACTTCGAACATGTTTTGCTTCGAATGCGGTCCGGTTGCGACCAACTGCTACCTAATCGGCGATGACGCCACCAAGACGGCGTACCTCATTGATGCTCCGTATGGGGCTTTTGAGCCAGTTGTTCAGTCGCTGCGTGACAATGGCTGGACGCTCACAGACCTGCTCCTAACGCACACGCACTGGGACCACACGGCTGACTGTGCACGACTGCAGCGTGAGACGGGAGCACGTGTGACGGTGCACGAGGCGGATCTGTATCGACTGACTGACCCCATGGCCCATACTATCTGGCCCCTTCCCTTTGAGATCGAAGGTGTACACAACGCCATGACCATCGACAACATTGTTTCTTCGCTTTCGGTCGGATCGGGCGCAAGGCTTGATATTCTCCATACCCCTGGTCATACGGAAGGGGGCATCTGTTTCGTCGATGCCACCAATGGCCGGGCGTTTGTTGGCGATACGTTGTTTAACGGCTCGGTGGGTCGCACCGATCTGCCCGGTGGAGACATGGACATTTTGATCCATTCCATCCGCACGCAGATCTTTCCTTTGTCGGATGATATGGTCGCCTGGCCGGGGCACGGACCCGAGACAACTATCGGTCACGAGCGCAGAACCAATCCATTTGCTGCTGAGAGTCTGTGATGATGAAGTCGATGAATAATGTTTCATACATCCGTCATGATGGTCATACCAACGTCCATCTAGTTTCGCGTGTTGCTCTTGGGATACTGGTGCTGCTCGTCACGGGCTGTTACTCTTTCCGAGGCGGTTCAGTACCAGAGCACATTTCGACGGTTTCGATTGCCTCGGTGATCGATCGAAGTGGGTTCGGCGACCCAACATTTCGGGAGTTTGCGACCGAAACATTGGTGAAGCGGTTCCGGAGTGACAACACCGTGCGCCTAGTCGAGGAAAACGGTGATGCGAGACTCTCTCCGATCCTTGTTCGTGTTCAGGATCAAGTTGCAGCACTGCAGTCGGGGGACCTGGAGGGGAAGCGACGCATCGTCGTGGGCGTTGAAGTTGAGTACTTCGATGCCGTAAAGAATGTGGTGGTCTGGAAGAAGACGTTTGAGAATTTCGACGTCTACGATGTGAGCGATCCAACTGAAGGCCGACGTCTCGCTGCCGAGCGTGCTCTTCGCCGAATCGCTGATGACGTGCTCCTGGCTATCGTCTCGGACTGGTGACACGGTGATGTCGTTCTGACGTCATCCACTCCTTCTTTCACCGTCCTACTAGCCCCGTTCATGGAAGATGTTCTTCTTGCCGTGTACTTCCTGTCACTTTGCGTGCTCTTCGCCTTTGGATTGCACGGACTTGTGATGATCTACTATTACCACAAGACGCAGAAAGTGGCGCATGCTAAGCCGCAGGGCTCGATGCAGGACCTTCCGGTTGTGACCATTCAGCTGCCGTTTTACAACGAGCTCTATGTGGTCGACCGACTGGTGGAGGCCGTGTGTGCGATCGACTATCCGAAGGATCGTCTTGAGATCCAGCTTCTCGATGATTCTACGGACGAGACTGTTGAGATCTCACGTCGTCTGGCCGATAGGTTCAGTGCCGAGGGCTTTGACATCAAGCACATTCACCGAACGAATCGTCAGGGCTATAAGGCGGGCGCACTCAAGGAAGGTCTTGCTGTAGCTAAGGGCGAGTTCATCGCAATCTTCGATGCTGATTTTGTTCCGAAGAAGGATTTCCTGCGCAAGACGGTTGCCTACTTTGCCGATTCAAAGGTTGGTATGGTGCAGACGCGTTGGGAACACCTCAACGAAGACTACAGCTTTCTTACAAAGGCCCAGGCTCTTGCCCTCGATGGTCACTTTGTCATCGAGCAGCAGATCCGTCACAAAGCAGGATTCTTCATCAACTTCAACGGTACGGCGGGTGTGTGGCGCAAGGCCACGATCGAGGACGCCGGCAACTGGCACAGCGACACGCTGGCCGAAGATCTTGATCTGTCATACCGTGCTCAATTGCGCGGTTGGCGCTTTGTGTTCCTCAACGATGTGACGTCGCCGGCAGAACTTCCGGCCGATATCAACTCTCTCAAGACGCAGCAGTTCCGCTGGACGAAGGGGGCTGTGGAAACAGCAAAGAAGCTTCTTCCGTCGGTTTGGAAAAGTGGCCTGTCACTCAAGCACAAGCTCGAGTGTACGGTGCACCTTACAAGCAACATCGTGTTCCCGTTCATCATCATGGTAGCTGTACTCAACGTGCCGATCGTGGTGATCAAGACTTCGGTGGAGTCATCCCCGACGCAGCTATTTGGTCTGATGTCCTACAACGACTTCTACAGCATCATGTCGGTGTTCGTTCTTGCAAGCATCTCCACATTCTTGTTCTACATGTACGCACAGCGCGCCATTCATCTTGACTGGCAACGCCGACTTCTTCTGTTCCCGGTCTTCATGGCTGGCTCTATGGGACTTGCCGTGAACAATACGCGTGCTGTTATCGAAGCTCTCATAGGCAAGAAATCGGAATTCAAGCGCACACCAAAGTTTGCTATTCAGCAGAACAACGACCAATGGAAGCAGAAGCGCTATGTGCAGCGCAAGATCGGCTGGATCGTAATCGTTGAGCTTGCCTTTGCTGCGTACTTCGTCTTCGGTATCGCAAACTCGTTCCGCTACCTCGAGATCGCTGCTATTCCATTCCAGCTCATGTTCCTCTTTGGATTCGGCACCGTTGGCGTGCTGTCGCTGCGCCACGCTTTGAACCGTTAAGCCCCCCCTTACCTGACATGAAACTTTGTACGATCCTTCGCAATGGTGAGGAACGCCTTGGCGTCCTCGTTGGTGATCACATCCTTGACGTTGCTGCTAGCGGCATCAGCGGGGCCCCGTCAGATATGCTAGCGTATCTGCGGGGGGGCGAGGCAGCCCGCACGCTTGTTGAGCAGGCCGTTGCCTGGTTCACAACTGCCGATGACACAGCACGCGCTATCTGTTCTGTTGCTGCATCTGTGGCGCAGATCTTTGCTCCTGTGCCACATCCAACGTCGATGCGTGATGGATACGCATTTCGTCAGCATGTGGAAGCTGCGCGTCGTAACCGCGGCGTAGAGATGATCCCGGAGTTCGATGAGATCCCGATCTTCTATTT